>NZ_JATABF010000016.1:0-102065 GCF_036533715.1 Vibrio sp. M260121
AAACGGCGGTGCTTGGACGAGCAACGCAATGGACATCAGTGGTGAGACAAATGGCACCTACACCGTAGTGGTGAAGGGGACCAACGCATCGAATGTCGAGGCCACAGAAACGAGTACCTTCACGCTGTCGCAGGCACTGCCAACCTTGATCAGCGCGACCTTCAATCCAACGCACCAGTTGGAAGGGCAAAGTGTCGCGGTCACACTGGAGTTCGATAAAGCGCTGCAAACAGCGAGTGCAGAGCTGGGTGGTTCCGCCATCACGCTGACCAAGGCAGGGGATGCGAAAGTCTGGACTGGTGACGTTGTTGTGCCTGTGTCGTCAGAGCTGACTGTAGGCTTGGTGGTCAAAGACTACCAAGACCTATCAGGGAATACAGGCGCAGATGACAGCACTTACTCGTTACCAATCACACCAACGATCACTATAGGAGCCATCAGTGATGTGTCTGGTAATACAACAGTAACTGTTAATGGAACAACTACTCGCTTTGAAGAGGGTGAAGTAATAGAAATCAGAGCTGTTGATGCTGATGATAAACCAACTACTGGTAATGCATCTGTGCTCAGTGATGGAACATGGACCGTTGATCTTGATTTGTCTTCTTTGAAAGAGGGCACAATTACTGTCTATGGAAATGGTACCAATTCATTATCTGTAAGTGCTACTGAGGTCAACACGACATTTAATTATTCGAGCACTATCGTTAAAGTGCTTTCCGTCTCTGATTATCTGTATAGAGATAAGGAAGATATAGCCTTGAAAAAGGTTGCGTAATACAAAGCGAGCATTTAGCTCGCTTTCTTTTTACTTGGTTTTAAGTGATCTAAGTCAAATAATTAGCTTTTTCTAATAATTGCGACAGATGATTTGATGGTCTTTATACAAGGTCAAATATCTAGAATGACTATACCTATTTTGTTTTTAGATGGTGTTGGTGTGATTGTGGTGGTCAATTCAAGATTGTGATGGTGAATATGCCACGTTGAGAATATGTCGCAATATTATATAGTTACATCCATCGCTATACCCCAAGTATAGAGTTCTGCGTAAGGTAGGGTACTACCTGACAGTTGTGTAATCGTAATGAAGTGACACCAGCCTAGCATCACATCAAAGCGGTTACGCGTTTTTGTGGGTGTGATACGCACTCACCTTTTTTTATTCATACTTCCTCAGTAGCAATTCTATTATTTATTGTTACTGAGGAAGGTCATTGCTTTACAGCCTTTCTTTGCTCCCTCATTGTCTATATCGAAACTGTTAACTTCTGCCCAAAAATAAAAAAATTCCTTTTATTTGAATCCTTCTTTTTGATTTTAATGTCTAGTTAGTTTGCCTGTATCTGTAGTTAAAATGATTTATTTGCTAGCGAATGTGTCTTATTGGTGGTTTTTAGCTTATTTGTTGATTTTTCTATGCGATTGAATGTTCTAAATTAAATTAGTAGCATTAGCGCACCAAATCGTACTTGTAAGCCTTATCAGCTTAAATGTCACCGCAACCATATTTACGATGTTGGTTGTGGAGAATTCAAATGCATTTAGTTTGCAAATTTATACCTAGCTCGAAGCTATCCTCCAGCGAGCTATCTTATGTTCTTACACCAGACGAGTGTATAGGGCAGCTTTCGCGTTTGCGAAATTCAGATGACATCCTTAGAAACCTCCCTAAAGAGTTTGCGCAAAAGATTTCTCTTTCCTCTAAAAAAACGACCAGCGGATTGCTAGCAGCTATCAGAGCCGAACTTGGAAAAGGCAGTTGGGTCTCATTGTCTTCCTTTGCTCGTAGGTCGCCACTAACAGACTCTCAGTTGCAAAGTTTTCCTAGACTTAAAACACTCGTTGACTCTGTATCTGCTTCGAATGAAAGCAAAGTTTTTAAAGCGGGTTACAAGCAGGTTACTGACGATGTTGCTCTAGTTCGCAGTTACACGCATGTACCTTCTGAGCCAAGCCCAGACCAAAAAATTGTTGTCGAGTTTGCAGGGCAGTGGTCTAGCAATGCAGCATGTTTGATGTTGGGTAAAACGGACGCTCAAAAAGAAAAAGTTACTGTAGGCAAGGCCGATACAGAAAACAAACACCGCAGCCTCGCGACGTTTAAAGATCTCGAAGCTGAGGGCAAAACGCTCTATATCAAAATCCCTTGTTCCGACCAGCCTCAGCCAATCTTGCTTAAACTCGCCGAAGATTTGCAACCCGTTGATAAAGAGACTCAGATGGATGAGTGGGATAACGTGTTGGTGCCGGTGAGACCATTGGCTTACTTAGATGGCAGCAACGACAAAGCAAAAGCTTCTGACCTGCGTGGTGGTTTCCTTTATGTGTTTTGGAAAGGAAAGCTTTGGCGAGAGATGGCGATAAACGAGAAAGGTTACTACCAAGATGTTGACGTCGAGTATTACCGCACGCTAGAGCAAGAGGAAAAGAAAAAAGACACACCTCAGGTAATACAAAGAAGCGCAAGCGGTTTTGCTATGGCGCATTTCTGGGCACCTTACAAAATATCGGGTGAAGTCCAACAGGGAAAAAATGGACTCAAGATCATTTTCTCACCAAAGCAAAAGCGCTTTACTCAAATTGAAGCATTAGAATCGGATGCTGGTTTGCTAGAGAAATCCAGCACGCCATTAGATGAATTAAGCAGTTACAGTGACGCACAGTCATTCAGTGTAAAAGAATTCACCTCCGATGTAGACAGCGCAGCCATCCACAAAGTGACCGAAGACGACATGCCATGGCTGAGTGACCAACAAGCCATCGTTCGTAGTTACGACCAGAGTAATACGGTCATTGCTTATGTGGATGGAAAAAACAGTGGTTTTCTTGTCCGCTTGGAAGTTGGCTTAGCAGATGGCCCATTGGCAGAACAGCTAGACCCTTACTCGTTGGCTTCGTATGACGGCTTAGTTGCCATTATGGAAGATTCTGAAAGTGACTGGCGAGTTACCGAGCCCTTTGAGTTAACCAGTAAGGATGGTTATATCAGTGCCTTAGTGACAGGTATGCCTCCCAAAGGAAAGTTTACACTTGTTCTTTCGCACCTTGGGGGGCAAGACAGCGCGGTGATGATGTTTGAAGGGCTGACATACCAAGAGATCACCGCAGAACCACCAGAATTACCGATGGCTTCTAAGCACGAAGAACAGCGAGTGCCTGATGAAGTTAATGAAGAAAGAGAGCGTCAAAAGAAGATATTAGACATGATGCTAGAGCTTATCAACGCCAATTAAAGTGATAACACGGGGAATGTGCTTTAGACCTCGGTTTATCAAATTATGAAGAGAATGAACAAATTATGAAAAAAATTATAATAGGCAGCGCTATTATTGCCGCCTTATTGGCTGGGGCTGGTGTTATACATTGGCAAAGCAAGCCTTCAATGGATAAGAATTATAAAACCAATCTTAGCTACATAATTGAATCCCTATCTTTTGGTAAGCACACTGGAGAGATTTCTAAAATTAGGGGGTGGCGGATAGTAATAGATCCTCTAGAAGGTGCACCTATAGAAGAGTGGAATGCAACGCACACTCAACCTCAAGTGATGTTTAACTATGGACCAGATTCTACCATCTATACTATGAACCTAGATGGAACGGATGTCCGGTTGTTACTTCATCGCGACGAATTTGGTGAATTACCAGCTGGGGGGAATGATATCCAACGCTCCCCTGACGGGAGATATCTAGCGTTTCGCTATTATGGTTATGGAGCATGGGCTAATTGCGCTGTTTATGATTTAAAGAAAAGAGAAACCATCGTTAAGGCGGAGTTTTGCACGTCGGCGACCTTTACTCAAGATAGTAAAGAGTTCTATTTTATTGACTCTGACAGTCGTAACCCACAGCGCCTTGAACTCGAAAGCCACAATCGAAGTGACGTATTTCAATCTGCGATCCACGTTGATAAAGAAACCTTCAATCCGCTGCGTGATGGTTATGCTTTCTTTATTGATCAGGTGAATGACCGATTTATCTATAAAGTAAGAAAAATAGATGATGCCGATAACCGAGGCCCTGATCAGCAATTAGTGTTCCGTTTTTCAGATATGTCTTTACTTGGTAAAAAAGAGTATTTAGCTCCTGAATGTTTGACCCGTTTTACCAAAGGAGCGCTGCAGAAGTATCTAGCCTGTAATAGACGTGAACCCTACGACTTATATTCGCTTGAAGACCCTCAGAAAAAAATTGAAAAGGTGCCAGAAAGGTATGTTTTGCAGCGAGGTAAGTGGTATGCGAGAGCAAATGGTAACAGAGTTGTGCGCCTGAAACAGCCCGGAGAAGTAGGGATGTTTGATGGTTTGAGCTATAACTACGCATTAAAAACTGGGGAAGGTGAATTCGACTATGACCGACTCCATCGCTTAAGCTTTTTTATACCGTCACATATGTATGCAGACTTTGAAAGTATGGATCTGCGTCCATTTATGCCTCCTATCCCTACCAAAGCGCAATATGATGAACTTTTACCAGACGTTACAGAAAAGTTACGTTGGGATTGCGCAAGAAGCCGAGGAGAGTTCCAGAATTGTGCTCAGTATTACGATATGAAAGCGCTATTTACAGATATGGAGCAGGTAAGGGAATATATGGGGGTTAAAAAATGGTAAAACGTTACGATATTCCGGGCCTGTATCTAATGGGAAGATTGCATGACAGGGATGGTAAACCTGTTGGGCGCTTTTTCCCATTAGCCCATGAAACATTGGTTATTCCGAGCTTAGAAGTTAAACAAGAGTTTGTTGCAGACCACAGTACTACTAACAAACAGATATCCACCAGCAGTAAAAATCCGATCGCGGTTAGTGATGAGTTGGGGAAGCTTAATATTTTAGCGGCTCGCGAATTCAATGCTGATCAGATAGGCGCTGAGTTACTGAAGGCTCCTTTGGCAAAGGGTTGTGTGGAAGCCGCGATTAACAAGGGCGCCGTGCAAGACGTATTGTTTTTCCCGAGCTATTTGGTGCCATTAAGCCAGATGGCGAATGCAGCCCAAGAAAGTAAAGACCAAGAGCCATGGTTAACTAAACTCTACAACTTGTTGTCTTATAATGATCTTAAGGAGATAAAGGATGATAAAGGGCAACCTGCTTGTGTGACTGATTTAAGCGTGAAGCGTGTAAGTGTCGAGCAAGATTGCCTAGCTCCCCCCTCGGACCAAGTTGACCAAAGCAGTGACTTCTTTAACAACTACGCAGAGTGGTTTAATAATAGCCACTCTAAACAAATACATATAGTGGAAGTTCCGCAGTTTTATACTATTCAGGTTATTTTTTCCTCAAAAGATTATGTTGGCGCTGAAGTTACATTAGCCGATTTACCAAAAGGCATTAATATCCAAGGCTCTGAGACCGAGGGTCAGGGTGTTTTACCTACATCGACGGTTAAAGACGTTTTGTACAAATACTCTACAGATGGTCAGGTTAGTCAAGACGAGTCTATGTATGTCGCAACGTTTTGGTTAAACTCGGAAAGTGTTTTAGTTTTAAATGACCGACTAACCTCTGTTCGTATTGATATTAATTTTTCAAAGAAAATTAACGGGGGCGACGCCGACGAAATCAGGTCGACTCTAAGAGCTAGCAGGATACCCGAATCATATAGTCTAAAAGAAAATGCCCTTGCTCTGGATATTCACACAACCGCGGGGCGTACATCCGTTGTTAATGGCGATCCTATCTCCGTTGAAGAAGCCTTAATTAACCACGCCCCACAATTCTTCCCTCATTTGAATGCCGATTTAGAAGCATTCCCTTACGACAGCCCAGCAAAGCTGATTGAACGAAAGGAGACCAAAACCAGTTTGCCAAACTCAACGTGGGCGACGTTTCAAACGGTAAAAGGCAGTTTAGAGTCAACTTCCGGTGTGTTAAAAGATGGCATCAGTTGGGGGACGTTAAGTAAATTTGCAGCTTCTTCAGTATCAAGCATTAACACTGGAGATACTGAACTTGCTAAGCTAGCACTTACCGTAAGTAAAACTTTGGGTGCTACACAAGCGTCTAGAGCTTTCATCAAAGCTGTGGCGGACCTAAATGATCACTATCCGAACGAAGTGACCCAATCTGCTCACTTTATGAATGGCCGCATTAATGCGCAAATAGTGTGGTTTAGTCAGAAGTTTCATGCGCAGATGGATAGAGTCTCTCCGTTATGGAGCGCTTCCATTTTGCCATACCTTACTGGCGCAGGGCGGATCGGAATGAAAGCTTTAGACATGTTAGATAAACCGCTAACTATTGCGGAGCTGGGTTACGATGCCGTCAATACCTATGCCAATTGGAACGGAAGCCAAGCTGCTCAAGGTTCGGCACACGGAGATTTACTATCTAAAATACAGGAATACATGGCAACAACCGCTTCTGTACAGGCAGATAAAGCACAAGCTTTTCAGGGAACGGAAGAGAAGTATCAAAATGCTGTCAATCAACTAAGAAATGAAATGCCAGATTTGTTTGTAGAAGAAGGCAGTGTTTCACTAGACCAGCGTGTAGAAGACGTGTTACTTCGGTTGAACATGACATTTTTTGAGTTCGATTCTTACCAAGTCACTGAAAAAGGTAGTGTGCACAAAAGAATCGCTGAGCAGTTACAGGCGTTAATTAGCAACCCTTTCGAAATTGTCATAACAGGCCATACCTGTAATATGGGGTCAGAAGCCTACAACTTGGCTCTATCGGAAAAGCGTGCTGTTTCTGTCAAAGAGGCAATCCTTGATGCGATGTCTCCGGACGCTCGAAGCGTTTGGTCTCCTATGTTCAAAATTGTAGCAAAAGGGTATGCAGTTTCATTACCTGGTAATACCAACCGTACGATTGAAGAGCGAGTAAAAAACCGTCGGGTTGAAATCTATCTCGCGTTTAGCCGTTCTGTGGAATATCCGCCGTGTCGCGCAGGCCTTATGAATGTTGAAAAGGCGGCAAAGATAAAAATTGCCAAGGACATGAACGAAGATCAGGCGATGCTGGAGTTTATCCAATCCGGTTTGAATGCATTAATTGGTGGGGCGGCCATGGCCTTCCCGCCAGCAAAAGTTATTGCCGCAGGGGTGGAAGGTGTAAAGCTTGCTACTGCCATTATGGACCTCTTAAAGCCAAACACTGAATATCAAAAATGCGTTAAGCAGGTTGATTCCATCCGTCATCAAGATCTTATGGCGTTTAACCAATTTTTAGCACAGCCAGATATCCCCAATGCGACACGAGTGTACTTAAAATCGTATATGAAGCGAATGATTGCGTTGAATGGTTTGATTCGCTTGATTAAGAGCTTTCACGCTGTCAATGCGAATCCTGCTTTTAGCGGTGGCGGGATATTAAGTGACGCTGATGTGCTGAGTGGTCCTAAAATCAATCAGTTCAGTGACCTCGATGTGCTGGGCTATATTGATGAGTTCATCCTCAATGATGATTGGAGTGTTGATATCTCACTGCTGGGTGCTGAACACTTAGATGAAGTTTGGATGGAGAAAAATGGCTACAGTCAATCATACAACCAAATTGGTAGCGCTTCGGTTGCCAAAATATACGCTCAAGGTGTTAATGTTTACCGACATTATTCATCCGATGATTTGACCGACTTGGTGACTGAGAAAGCTCAGCGATATAACCATTACTTCCCAATTCATTACAGAGCAAGTCAAGACGACAGCCATTTCGAAGCATTACTAGGGGATAAACCACCAACAGGATTAGATGACAGTATCTTCGAGAGAGTTGAAGTCTTTGTTCGTCGTCCTTATAAAAGTAATGATTCAGTTCCAAAATATGATGATTGGGTGCCGTTTGAGCAATATTATCGAGAGAACGGTGCAATGCTGACACCCTATGACAATGTTAAGGTCGTAGCGCTGGTAAAAGATGGGGTTGGGAGCGAAGATAACAGCAACGTTATTGGTCAGCTGCCGATTTGTCTTGATGTCATCTCACATAGTTCAAATGAAGGAAACTGGAAGTGGAGTGATTGTGTTGCCTCTACTCACATAGAATATGTGTCAGAGTTAACACCTGTGAACTTTTCTGAACAAGAGAGAAAAGTGATTTTTGGCGATGACAATAATGCGAAGAAGCTTGGCGTCATTATTCAGCCAAGTTATTTCTTTGGTACTACACGTGTATTTGGTATTCGACCAGTTGCTAACTACGATGATGTTGCATTGAAGAGTCTCTTTGATACAGCTGCTAGCTCGACCGTCTCGGGTGGTTTCAAATTCCTGAGCTACTTTTTTGAGCTAAAAGTGCCAGGTCAAAGTAAGACAGAAAAGCGTGTCAATGTGCTGTCCTCGTTTGGTTCGACAGATAGCAAAGAGAGAACCATCGACCGATTTAACGTGACTTTGTCACCATCTCGTCAATATGAGTTAACAAAAGACTTTATCAACTTTAGCGGCGCTATTTTTGGCGATGGTCTCTTCTATGAGAAGACATTTTTAACGCCACCTGAGGGTAAGAAAGTACGATATCCACAGGTTTTTGATGGGGCAAAAGTGAGCCTTTACTTAGGGCAAAGTGGCTTAAAATACGCCTCTGCTAAGAAAGGTGGGGATGATCCTCTTCTAAAAGCTGATAAGCGCATGAGTGGTAAAGTTACTGCGTTTAACTGGAATAAAGAAACGACGGCAACTCTACTGATTCGTTCAAAACCGTGTGATCCTGATAATTTAGAGGAGCAAGGTTTTGATAAAAATCTAATCCCAATTCACGTTCAATTCTCTTATGATCCAAACTTATGGCCTGGCTCAAACCTATGTCCAGTGACAGATTTTAAAGCAGTCGCACGACTCGGAACAGTGAAAAAGGTGGGTGACTCTTTTATCTTTGAAAAATCTGAAATCGAAAGAATTCCTAAATCGCTGTCTGAGCTTCAAGAAGACCTAGCTAAGATGAATTCAGAAAGTCTAGAGTGTATAGCACTATCGACTTGGAGCGGTGCAAGGGAGGAAGAAACCACTTTGTTTGCCAGTGTGGAAGAGCTTTCTTATATCAATCTATTTGGTCACAAAGTAAATGGCTTAAGGCCGATGATTGCACCAAGCAGTTCAAGGAAAGGCATCAACTTTGGTATACAAGTCAATGCTCCGTTTGGAGCAGGGCTAGATTTAGAGAAAGGTGATGGAATGCACATGGTCGATAGTGGTGTGACTAGAATTCCAAGTAACTGGATCAAACTCAAGTACAAAGAAGACGAAGTTGAGGCTGCTAAACAGCTTAATAAGCTCAAAACAGACCTTGAGTATGCTGATCATTCTAAGGAAATTAAATTTAAACCACATATCAACCTTCAGAAGTGGATGAGTTACAACGACCATTTTGATAGCTTGCTCGAAGCGAGGATCGATATGATTGATAGCTGGGTAGAGAATTAGTACTCGGATACAAAAAAACCGCCTTCGGGCGGTTTTTTTATTCTTTTCTGTTCAAACAGTAGTTAAAATTTTCCCGTTTCCCGTTTTTTATCAACCCGCTGCAGAAATATCGTATTTCTTCATCTTGTGGTTGAGCGTACTCATTGGAAGTGCCAATTGCTCAGCGGCTTTCTTGGTGTGCCAATTGCAGGCATTTAAGCAATCGATGATCACTGTGCGCTCGTATTGGCTGACAACGTCCTTAAGGCCCATTGAAGCGTCTTCTAAATCCGCTTGTGCTGGCTCGTAAGCAGGTTGCTCTGGGGCAGGTGATGCAGCTTTGACTTCAACACTTGGCGTATCTTCTGGGATTTGTTCACCAAACTCAATGTGAGTGATGGTTTCAAAATCGGACAGCAGTACCGAGCGTTCGATGATGTTTTTCAGCTCACGTACGTTACCCGGATAAGAGTATGCAAGAAGCTGTTTACGGACGTTGGCACTTAACCCTGGTGCTTGCGGTAAACCTAGCGTGTTTGTGGTGTGTTGCACGAAGTGTTCTGCGAGAGGGAGGATGTCCGACTTACGGGCTCTTAAAGGCGGCAATGTAATCGGAAAAACATTCAAGCGATAGAACAAGTCGGCACGGAATCCGCCATCTTTTATTTGCTGCATCAGATTACAGTGAGTAGCGGCGATAACGCGCACGTCCACTTCAATCTCTTTGCTGGTGCCGATTGGGCGAACTTTACGCTCTTGTAAGACACGCAGCAATTTTGCCTGCAGTAGCATTGGCATATCACCAATCTCATCTAGGAATAGCGTTCCGCCGTTGGCTGCTTCAAACAGGCCGACTTTGTCTTTGTCTGCGCCCGTAAATGAACCTTTCTTATGCCCAAAAAGCTCAGATTCTAATAACTGCTCTGGAATAGCCGCACAGTTTTGAACGATCAAAGGCTGTTCTGCTCGGTTAGAGTTTTCGTGAATGTATTTCGCGATCACTTCTTTACCTGCACCAGTTTCACCACGCAACAGAACGTCGACAGGAAGAGATAGCACCTTATCAAGACGATTTAAAACATTGAGCATTTCTTCGCTCTCTGCAATCGGGCCCTGATAGGTTTTCTTGGTACGCTTTTTAAGCTGAGTGTTCTCACGGAGCAGTGCTTGGTTATCGGCACTCAGGCTTTTAATCACTTGCCCATATTGCTCTAACCAAACTGCTTGGCGAATATTGCTTGCGGCCATACGACAGAACTCAGTGAGTGCGGCTTCGTTGTCGATAACGCTTAAATCGAGCAACACTAACAGGCCGATGGTTTTACTATCGTTGTCGATAAGTGGCCAAGCCAATAAGTTTTCGCTCTTTAGTCCAAGTATCTGCTCGCTTTGATAAATGCTTTCACAGTCGTAACCGTTGTACTTATACAGCTCGTTGATCAACACCACTTCACCATTGCGAATCGCAAAGTTAAATGGGTCGTTCTCACTGGCAGAATCTATCTGCAATGCTTCCCAAGGGTGGGAAACAATCGTTTTATCGTTATGGTGAGCGGTACTTGGGATCAACGCTTGACCAGTCTGGTCCAAAACATAAATGATGCCGTGTTTTGCGAGAGTCATTTGTCTCGCAGCGGTCAACACGGCATCTAACGTTTGGGTCAGCTGGCTGCGATCAGCCAAAGATTGGCTGATCGCAAGTAGGGCGTTGCTAAGTTCGCTATGATTAGCTGAACGCATAGGTTAGTGTTCCTTGCTCATCGACAGAAACTGCGATTTGCGTATGTGAATCATCCTTGTCATGCACCAATAGCTGTGTCGATAGCTGCGGCAGTAACTGACGGTTGATAACCGCGTCAATGTTACGTGCGCCTGTTTCAGCAAGGCGACAGTTACCCAGTACGAATTCAACCAAGCTTTCTTCGTAGCTCAGAGACAATTTGTGATGGCTCTGTAGACGCTGAGAGACTTTGTTCAGCTTATGGTGAATGATTTCTGTCATTGCTTCATCAGACAGCGGAACAAATGGCAGTACCGACATACGTGCCAGTAGCGCTGGTTTGAAGTGTTGGTTCAACGTCGGGCGGATGGCTTCTGCGATGATGTTGGCATCGATGTCTTTTGATTGATGAACCAAAGATTCAATCTCGTGCGTCGCAAGGTTGCTGGTCATGATGATCAGCGTATTCTTGAAGTCGATGGTGCGGCCTTCGCCGTCGTTCAGCGTACCTTTGTCGAACACTTGGTAGAATAGATTCAATACTTCTGGGTCGGCTTTTTCCACTTCATCTAGCAGTACAACAGAGTATGGGCGTTGACGAACCGCTTCTGTCAGCATGCCGCCTTCACCGTAGCCTACGTAACCCGGAGGTGAACCGATTAGGCGAGATACGGTATGCTTCTCTTGGAACTCAGACATGTTTATGGTCGTCATAAAGCGCTCGCCACCAAACATTTGATCAGCAATCGCACGAGCCGTTTCAGTTTTACCCACGCCACTTGGACCAACCAGCAGGAATACGCCTGTTGGTGCGTCTGGGTTACCTAGGCCAGCTTTCGCAGTTTGAATGCCTTCAGACAGTGCATCGATAGCGTATTCTTGGCCTTTGATGCTCTGTGTTAGGCTTTCTTTCAGTTTTAGTGTGGTTTCTGCTTCGTCTTGAAGCATCTTACCCATTGGAATACCAGTCCAGTCCGAGATGACGTGGCTGACTTCATCTGGACCCACTTCAAAGTGAACCAGTGGGTTGCCATTGCGGATTGCGTCTAGCTGTTCTTGACAGGCTGAAATTGCAATGCGAACGGCTTCTTCATCCATTTCTGCATATGGAGAAACGTCTTGCTCTTGTTCTGAGTCTTCGTCTGCAGCAAGTTCTTCTTCATTTGCTTCGCCAAAGACCAGTTCATGTAAGCGAGAGCGTAGAACAATCATTTCTTGGATCTGCTCTTTTTCTTTGTGCCATTGCGCTTCTTGTTCTGCTAGCTCTTCTTTCGTTGTTTCCATTGCCAGTTTTAGGTCTGGAATGTTAGCAAGGCTGTGCTTGTCGCCAGTTTGCTGCAGAGCATCACGCTCAAGTGCTTCAAGCTCACGCTGTTGAGCTGCAAGTTCTTGCTGCAGAGTCTCAACAGAAGCAGGAATGGCATTAAGGCTGATGTTCACTCGTGCACACGCCGTATCTAGCACATCGATCGCTTTGTCTGGTAGTTGACGGCCAGAGATATAACGCGCAGAAAGTGCTGCCGCAGCAGTGATAGCATCGTCACGCACGTAAACGTTGTGTGATTTCTCGTATGCTGGGCGCAGACCACGAATGATCAATGCTGCTTGCTCAGGAGACGGCTCGTCAAGTTTTACCAATTGGAAACGACGCGCAAGGGCAGGATCTTTCTCGAAGTACTTCTTGTATTCCGACCATGTTGTTGCAGCGATGGTTTTCACTTCACCTCGTGCTAGGGCAGGTTTTAACAAGTTTGCAGCGTCGCTGCCGCCCGCTTGGTTACCACCACCCACAAGGGTGTGTGCTTCATCGATGAAAAGAATGATAGGGGTTGGCGAGTTTTTCACTTCATCCAATACCGCGTTTAGGCGTTTTTCGAATTCACCTTTTACGCTTGCACCTGCCTGAAGAAGACCCATATCCAAGCCGTAAAGCTCAACACCTTTAAGGTTGTCTGGTACGTCACCTTGTACAATCTTAAGTGCCAAGCCTTCTACTACTGCGGTTTTACCAACGCCCGGTTCACCAACTGCAATAGGGTTGTTTTTACGGCGACGAGCAAGAATGTCCACAATTTGGCGGATTTCTTGGTCACGGCAGAAAACAGGATCGATTTCGCCTTTGCGTGCTTTACCAGTGAAGTCGGTCGTGAACTTGCTCAGTGCGGAACCATCTTCACGAGCTTGTGTTTTTTCGGAAGTCGCGACTTGCGCCTCAATAGAGTGGCTTGTTAGCTCTGCAAAGTTACGCTTAAGGCTGTCAGGGTTGACCGCTTCAAGGATAGAGGCGTAACCATGTTGGCCGTAACGTAGAGGGTTACTAACAAGAGTAAGGAGTAGGGCGCCAGAGCGGATTTGTGTTTCGGATAGATCTAAAGAAGAAACCAGCCAGCTTTCTTGTAACCATTCGATTAATAAAGCAGAAAAAACAGGTTTGCTGCCATTTCCTTTGGCGTTGGTGTCGAGTGTGGATCGAACCGATTGTCTTAATAAGTTCTCAGAACAATCAAAATGACTTAATAAGACGTCAAAATCACTATTTGGCCTTTCTAAAAGACTCAGTAAATAATGCTCAATTTGAACTTCGTTTGCTTTTTCAGAGACTGCAAGTGCAGCCGCGTCTTCTAATGCCACTTTTGCAATCGGGTGTAGACGCTGAATTAATGAAGAAAGGTTTATATTTATCATAGCCATTTTATTCTTTAGAGGAAAAGAGGTAGCGGCTATTATACTAGAAGTGACAGTGCAGTTTTTTTATCAAGATATTTTGCCTAGCGTTTGCTGGTGATTTTAATGACAAAATTAGTGGGAATATTTACGGCTGATTATCTTGGTTTGTCATACTGAATTAATTCTTAGTTAATATGACTAAATGGCTAGTTTTATTAACTTTATTCTGTTCTTGATATATGGTTATTTTCACTTTTTATTATTGAAACAATTTATTATTATCGATTTCCAACTTTTTGGTTTTTTATCCAATAAATTGTACTTAATAGATTGATAAATAATGCCAATTTCCATCTAAGTGTTTGTATTGTAAGGTTTATAAAAGTTGGCATGGAGTTTGAATATACCAAGTAGTCGCGGTGATAAGCGATTTGGTGATTTAAACAAAACAGATTTTAGAAAAGGAAATAACGATGCCAACTCCAGCATATATGTCTATCCAAGGTGAAACTCAAGGTCACATCACTAAAGATACTTACTCTGCAGATTCTGTAGGTAACACTTGGCAAGAAGCTCACGTTGATGAGTTCCTAGTACAAGAGCTAGACCACGTACTAACAGTGCCACGTGACCCACAAAGCGGTCAGCCAACAGGTCAACGTGTACACCGCCCACTTGTTGTAACTAAAGTTCAAGACCGTTCTTCTCCACTACTATTCAACGCACTAGTATCTGGTGAAAAACTTCCTGAGTGTGTGATTCGTTTCTACCGTACTTCAGTTCAAGGTAAGCAAGAGCACTACTACACAATCAAACTGATTGATGCGCTACTTGTTGATATCCAAACTCGCATGAACCACTGTCAAGATGCTGCAACTGCAGACCGCGTGACAGAAGAAGTTCTTAAGCTGACTTACCGTGCAATCGAAGTAACTCACGAAAACTGTGGTACAGCTGGTAACGACGACTGGCGTGCTCCACGCGAAGCATAATTGCTTTTTGCGTAAAGATTCAGGGCCAACAATTGTTGGCCCTAATTCGATTATTTGTATCAGGTAAAAGATATGGTGAATGACGTAGAATTTAAATTTGAAGTGCCAGGGTGTGGGCACGAGTTTCGAGTAGAAAGCTTTCAAGTGAATGAAGAGCTTTCGAAGCCTTTTCACATCAGTCTCTCATTACTTTCACTTGATCCAGATATCTCTTTTGATGCTCTAATCCGTAAAGCGGGCACGCTGACTCTTTATGGACAGGGTGTCGGTGCTGCGCGCGTATTCAACGGCGTAGTAAACGAAGTTCGTTACCTAGGTACGGGGCGTCGTTTTTCTCGCTATCAATTGGTTTTGGTTCCTCAAGCTTGGTTTTTATCTCAGCGCCAAGATTGTCGCATTTTCCAACAAAAGTCAGCGCAAGATATCATCACTGAAGTGTTAGATGATGGAGCGGTCACTGATTATCGATTTGAAGTCTCGGGTACTTACCCTCCAAAAGAATACGTTCTGCAATATCGCGAATCTGACTTGCACTTCGTTCAACGAATGATGGCTGAGCACGGTATGTGGTATTACTTCGACCATACCGATTCAAACCACACCATGGTGATTGTTGATAGTAACGATGCTATCGCGCCTTTGGTGAGCTCACCAATCAATGCATCATACATCGGACCGATTGTGTTCCACGCTGACGGCGGCGGTGTTGCCGATCGCGAGCATATCTCTGATCTAGAGCTTGTTAACCGCGTTCGAACTGGTCAGGTTACGTACACGGATTACAACTACGAGCAGCCAAAGATCCCGCAAGAGATGACACACGCAGGTGACCTTGACCAAGATTTGAAGCAGTTCGATTACCCAGGTCGTTATGTTGATCCTGCGATGGGGCAGGTGAGAACGACGGAATGGATGTCTGAGCACATTGTTGACAACCAACAAGTGGAAGCAAGCAGTGACGTAATGCGTTTGGCGTCTGGTTACAGCTTCAATATCGGGGAGCATCCTCGTTCAGAAATTAACCGTGATTACATCATGCTGTCCGTCATGCATACTGGACAAGATCCACAAGTGCATGAAGACGAAACGAGTGGGATGCCGACTACCTACTACAACCAGTTTTCTTGTATTCCACGCGATGTGGTATTTAAAGCACCAAAAATGGCAGCGCCACTTGTTGACGGCCCGCAAACTGCTGTTGTGGTTGGCCCTGCAGGTGAAGAGATCTACACCGATAAGCTTGGACGAATCAAAGTTCAGTTCCATTGGGATCGCTATGGCGATAATGATGAACATGCGAGCTGTTGGATTCGTGTAAGCCAATCTATGGCGGCTCCAACTTGGGGTGCGGTTTATTTGCCACGTATTGGCCATGAAGTCGTAGTGACTTTCCTTGAAGGGGATCCAGACCGTCCGCTAGTGACAGGCGCGGTTTATAATGGCCTGCATTTCCCTCCATACTCGTTGCCAGAAAACAAAACGCGCACCACGTTCCGTACTCAAACGCACAAAGGCACTGGCTACAACGAATTGAGCTTTGAGGACGAAGCGAACCAAGAAGAAGTCTACATTCACGCTCAAAAAGACATGTCGACGAAAGTACTCAACAACCGTTACCGAGACATCGGTCAAGACGAGTTCCTAAAAGTTGCGCGTCATCAAACCAACGAAATACACGGTGACCACAAGGAAACCATTGACGGTCACAAGACAACACAAGTAAACAGCACCTTTACGGAAACCGTAGAGCAAGACGTCACTGTTACTTACAACGCCAACGAAACTCAGTATGTGAAAAATAATTCTGATTTGGAAATTGGTGATAACCGCACGACTAAGATTGGTAAGAATGATGATCTGGATGTGGGTGAAAACAGCAACTTAACAGTTGGTGCATCGAAGAGCTCAGACATTGGTGCGGATGATAACCAAACCGTAGGCGGCAACTTAACAGTATCGGTGAAAGGTAATACGTCATACAAAGCCGATGGCGCAACGCAAATCATCAGTGGTGACAAGATTGTACTGAAAACCGGTGGTTCTTCATTAGTGATGAACAGCGACGGTTCAATCAAGCTCTCTGGTTCTTCAATCACCATTGAAGGTAGCGATAAAGTCGTCGTGAAAGGTGGTAACGTAGCGATTAACTAATGATGGAAAAACAGCCTCTTATTACAGAAACCATCACGAAGCAGCAAGCCGAAACACCGGCTTGCTTTTCGCGTTTTGGAACCATAGTCGCCATCAACGAATCAACGGGCAGTGTCCGCGTTGATTTTGATGGTAACCCATTTAACCAACCACTTACCGCAAGGTTAGGGCGTGGCTTTCGCCGCTCTGAACTGCAAATGGCTATCGATAATCGATTAAGTTGTCGAATCGAATTTTTGAACGACGACTTGAGTTTGCCTCTTGTGGCGGACATTTTCTTCTCCATTTTGGATGACTCTGACGAGTTTGTACTGCGAGCGAAGAAAATGGTCATCGAGACAGAGCAAGAACTGATCGTCAGAAGTGGTGAGACAGAAACTCGCTACAGCGGGCGTGATGGCCGCATTACCACCAAAGCGAAGTACGTCACTTCTCAAGCAGAAAAAGCACAAAAAATTCAAGGCGGAACGATCGCGATTAATTAGTTACCTCGTTTTAACTCTTTATCTCGTGGTAAAGAATTGCTTCGTGCTAACTCATTGCCTCGAGTTTAGTCGTTACTTCGAGCTAACTAGTCACTCGAGTTAACTAACTGATATTGCGTTATCGCACGCTAACAATGGATAAGTAGATGCGACAAAGAATCGGTGTTGAGCACCTAAAGACACCCATAACCAATCAAGAAGTCGAAGACGCGTTAGCAAAAGCTGAACGTGCTGTGAATGACCTCTCCCAATTGCCTTCAACATGGCTGAGCTTCTGCAATGAAAAGCTGTCTATTGCTTCTGAGAGCCTCGGCTTTTTAATCAAGCAGCGTGTACGACTTCATAAACGAGGATATCCGAGTCGTGATCTGGATTACCTCAAACTGATTGAGCACCAAATAGAAGAGCTCAAACAAGTGTATCTGTCGTTTTATCGATTAGCTCCGGGGTTAATTCATCAGCTAAGAAGCCAAGAGCCAGAAATTTACGCTTGGCTGATGCTACAGAAAGAACTTGGTTCTGAACTCGATAATCTTTTATGTGGATTGAGCTTACTCGAAGAGTTAGACGCACACACCGCCAAGGTCATTGTCACGCAATCTCCAGTTGAACACATGGATAGCGTGATGTCGGAGCTCATTGAGGGCAAAGCGAAATCCAGTCCGTTTTACTTTGAATGCTTGCGTCTCCGCCAAGCTTTGAGTGTTGCGTTAGTTAAACGTTGGCATAAAGCGGAAGTTATTCGTTCTAATATCGCGCTACCTCTACTGGCATTACAAGATGTGGAAGAGGGGATTGAATGGATTAATGACAATGCGAGCTCTGAACAATATCTGTTTGAACGTTTGATCACTAAGCGCGACAGAGGCACCTGGTTCCGTCAGTGTTTTGGTATTGAGCCTAGTGGTTTGCCTTCCGCCCAAGTCTTGACCTTCGCGAAACTATTAGAACTCAAAGAGTTTGAAGCGTTTGATATCTCTTCGTCATTAGCTCCCGTTGATTTTGCTCTGAGTGGCGATTGGAAGTTAGTGCCAGAAATAATCGAGCACTTGGAAACTCTGGAAGAAGATGACGGTGAAACTTGGATTCAAGCTTTGTATGTGGTTTACGGAAAGCTTCTTCCCCTTACTCCGCAAGACGTTGGTGTCGAATATAAGTGGGAAGAGATCGTCGATCTGCTCAATGAATGGGTAGAAGATGAAAAACACATCCAAGATCTACCAAGCCGCTTGGGTTATGCATTGAGCTTCGAATCTACTTTAGCAGCGATGCAAGATCCTAACGTTGATGTGCTGTTCCGCGATTGGTTATGGCGCCAAATCTGTATTCAATCCAGAGCGTACGTACCTTGGGATATGGCGATGCCGATTCATCAACAAGACTGGAACTTCAACAATTTAAAGGCCGCACCTTCTGCGAGCGAACGATTCAACTTAAGGAATAGCAATGCAATTATGGGATATTGAAGCGCACCCGGAGCTATCACTTAAAGGTCGTTTTCAACGTGACGAAAACGGCGATGAAGTTTGGGTTGTTGTCGCTAAACGTACTTGGCAATTCGATGGTGTGGTTTGGCACGAATTAGGTGAAAGTGAAATCTTCGATGATCCTCAATATTTGGGCGAAGAAGGTTTCTCTGCGATGAAAGTTGACCACGAGTTTGCGTATACCAAAGACAACACAGATGTGCTCGTTTACGGCAAAGCGCGCAGCTACGCGAAAAAGCCAGTGACATACCTAGAGTGTCGCGTGTTGATTGATGGCCACATTGATAAAACTCTCGCGATTCATGGTGAACGTGTTTGGGTTGAACATGGTGGCAGTATCACGCTCAGTAAGCCTATTCCTTTTATTGAAAAAGACATTGATTACACCTGTGCAATTGGTGGTGATCTACGTAACCGAGTTGGTGGCGGGGTGGCCGATTCCAACAAAGAACTGCTCGAACAGAAAGTGCCCTCGGTTTTCTACCCGAGAGAAGAGTGGAGTTCTACTTCGAAAAACCTTCGCGTAGCGGGCTTTGGTCCTGTTCCTCCATTCTTTGAATCGCGCCAAAAACTAGCGGGGACCTTTGATGAGGATTGGATTGAAAACCGCAAGCCAATGTTACCGCTCGACTTTGATAAGCGTTTCTTCCAAAGCGCGCCGGTTGACCAACAATGTAAAGGCTTTCTTCATGGTGGTGAGCGCTTGATGATGAGTGGTTTCTGTCATGATGACACGCTTTCATTCCGAATTCCTAAAGAGAAATATCGCGCAATCGCGACGTTCAAAGACAACAGCTATCAAGCTGATATGGCGATGTACACCTTATTTGTGGATGCTGAAAAGAAAACCATATCAATCAGTTACTCCGCTGCGTTTCCTTGTCAGGGTAAAGAGCATTTGTTGGTGTCGACATCGATCACTAAGTTGGAGGAGGTAAGCGAGCATGCATAATTCAACAGGCCGTTACGTGCTGGGGATGGAAGTGATCACGCCAACGGGTATGAATCTGGATATCGCAACCAGTGTCGCAAACGCTGATTTAGCCAGATTTGATCAAGTGGTTGGTAAAGATGGTATTGAGCGTTTTACGTTTGCCAAAATCGAGTACACAAAAGAGAGCGAGTTGTTTGAAAAAACGTGTGAATTAACTGCAAATTTATTGGACTCCTTGCTTGTGCAGTTACCTCGTTCTTTGAAGCCGATTCCATTACTTATTGCTGTGCCAACGACAATTTCATTAGTGAAGATACAAGAATGGCTTGGTGAAAGTGACTATTCTGACTTTCTTTCTGTGGTCGAAGCAGTGCATGCCAGTGGGCCTAGCTTCGTGCTACAGGCTATGAAGTCTTTGGATAAATACGATGCAATGATGTGTATTAGCGTCGATTCTATGGTGGATACGATGCAAGCACTCATCGATGATGCCATGGTCATGAGTACCTATAATCCGTGGGGCGTTATTCCGAGTGAGGGAGGGGCTGGTTTAATTCTCTGCCGAAGAAATACGGTAGAAACATTGAAACTTAAGCCTCAAGCGCAGCTTGGCTATATTGATACGGAATTAAATACGTCAGATCGAAGAGGCATGTATCGCCTTGTTCAGCGCGCGAGTAAAAAGCTCGATTCATTTGGTGAAGTGTATTCCGATATGACGAACCTCCGTATGCACACGGAAGATTACGGCTTTGCACTGGGGGCCAAAGCAGAACGTTTCACGAATCCAGAACAGCCACAGCTTATCAATGAGTTATGGGGCACGATAGGCAGTAGTTCTTCTCTCGCTTTGGTCGCATTTACGGTTAAAAATCATCATTTTAACCAACCTGCATCGCTATTAATGTTTGATTTTAATGGTGACAAAGGGTTGCTTCAATTACTGGCGTGCTAGTACGAAACAACACGAAAAACCTTATTGAAATGCTCTCATAATCTCGGCAAGGTATTTAATCGATGAAAACAACATAACTTATGTAGTGAAAGCGTAAGTCAAAGAGTCTAATAATTTAGTAATTATAACTAAAGTAATAGCGTTACTGTTCGTTTTAAATACCAGCCTTGAAACAAGGATGTTTCAGCAAATATTATTTCCGCCTAATAATATTTGTTCGATAAAAGAGTGCAAAGTGTCTGATAAGCAGGGAGCAGCCAAAGGATATATTGATCAATTGGTTGTCAAAGCCATTGAGAAAAAGAAACAGAACGAGCAAAGGTTGGCGCAGAAAAATAAGCCAAAGCTTGAGTACGTGCTTTTTTCACAATTTGATGTTCTAGACACGCTGCCATCGAAAAATGGTAGAACGACGGTTTACCATCTCGCCAAAAAAGGCCAACCAGAAAAACAAATCTGCTGTAAAGTCGTCAACGAAGATGCGCCAGACATTGCCAATAAAATGTTGGTTAATGAGGCAAGTAGATTAGAACTTTCTCAACATCCTAGCGTTGCGGATTTCATTAAAATCGGTAACGAATTTGAACGCCCATACTTAATGTACGAGTGGATTCAAGGTGAATCACTGGCAGAAAAGATGGAGCGTCACTCCTCTAAAGGTTTCCGTCACGACCATATTGCTTGGTTAGTGTACCAACTCGCAGGTGCGCTGGAATTTATGCACACTCGAGGTATCTGTCATCTTGATATCAAACCATCAAATGTTTTGGTTAGCGAAGGGGACTACGTCAAGCTCATCGACTTTGGTGCGGCTCGCTATATTGGTGAGACAGAATCTCATGCTGAGGCAAGTTTAAGTTACGCTTCACCTCTTTACCTTGAGACAGGTACAACCGAGCCACAAGACGATGTTTATTCACTTGCACTACTGACGGGCCATTTATTTATTGGTTCGATCTTTGGTGACGCTTGGCACAAGCAATTAAAAGATCGCAAGCGTCCGGCATTAATTCCAAACCATATTTGGAAGCTGCTCAAGCAAGTGATTAATAACCCAAGAGGGCATGGCTACACCGCTATTTCATTTGCACAGCAACTTGCACGCATTGACACTCAATCTATTGATTCACAGTCGAATGCGCCGATTTTTAGCAGCTTGCGTAATGCCGACTTATTGCTGACGCATTGTAAACCTCAAGACAAAGCCGGCTACGGTCGCTTTAAAGTCCTCGAAGCTAGCTTAGTATTGAGCGTGATGGCAATTACAGGCCATTACTTATATGAACAAAACCAGCCTGAATGGAAAACGATTGTGAAGTCGGAACCGACAATTTCACAAAACGAAACTCCTCTGGCGAGTACGATCAAACCAGCACAAACCGCTTCCTTCTTGGCTCAGCCTCCTTGGGCGATTGAGCAGGCGCTCAATGATATGGAAAAAGATGTCATGTCGATGGCGCCATATCGTGAAGCCTACCAAGTGCAGCAAATGAAACTGTCTAAGCTGTACAAAAATAATCAGGCGCTATTGACCTCTTATCAAGCCCTAGCGGATGACTTACCGAAAACGCTAGTGGAATTGCGTAAAGAGTTGGTGACGTTACGAGAAAAATTGGTCGATGATGGTGCTTTATACCCATACGCTGACAAAACCTTAACCAAAGTGATGGCAGGTTTGAATGTCGCGTCGGTCGATTCGATGAAAATCTCTGCGGTTGCGGGAAGCAAAGACGAGCAGATTGCTAAATTAATCCTTGATGGTGAAGCTAAGTTGGCCGACGAGGAGATGAAAGCGGCTTGGTTACTAAATCAATCGGAAGCTTATTTCTACAGCCAAGTGTTGCCAAATAAAGTAATGGCAAACATCAACGACTCTATCGAGCAGCACGCAAAAGATCACTACTACACCAAAGCTATTGAAGAGGCGAAGGCCGCTAAGACTTATTTTGGTAACACGCCGGCGCTGAACAAAAAGGTCAAGGATCTGATTGTTGCTCGTAGCGAATACATACTATTTAGCACCGTGACTGAACAGTCGGTGTTTGATAAGCAAAAACTGCATGATTCACTGGCTGACCTTGAGCGACACGCGCCGAAGAAGTTTAGTGAAATTACCGATCTGCTTGAGAGCATGGCTACGGATTCTATCGATAAAAGTCATCAACTTTCTCGCCCGGCACGTGGTGCAATCGCCGTTGAGCGCGCTCTGAGAGATTATCTAGCAGAGGGGAGAGGCTAATGTCTGTTATCGATATCGAACGCTTATTGGCCCCTATCTCTGATGCAACGCCAGTGGGTGAAGATGCTCGCTACGAGTTTTGCTACGAGATGATGGAATCTGAGGTAAAAAAATTCGGTTCCTTGTTTGGTGAAACGGTCGATTGGGGCGTCGTAAAAACGCATGCGACTGAAGTGCTAGAGCACCACAGCAAAGACTTAAAAGCCATTTGTTACCTTGTACGTGCGCTAACGGAAGAGTTTGGTCTTCAAGGTTTTGAGCAAGGTCTAAAGCTGCTTAGTGAGGCGTTAAGTCGCTTTGGCGTTGAACTGTATCCTTCGCGAAAGCGGGGCAGAGATGGCGCGGTCGAATGGCTGAACCATCAGTTTAAATTGGTAAGCGGTAAGTTAGCAGAAAGTGCTCAGTCATGGGAGCTGGTTTCAAGCTGTATTTCGACCATTGAAGAGGTTCAGCGACAATTCGACGATGTTTACCAAGACTCAGAAGCTGATTTCTTTGAGATTCGCACTCAGCTCAACGTCTTATCTCAACAAGCTGCGGCTGATGACCAAATCGATGACGCATCGGTCACTGTTGAACAGGCGATATCTACGCCAACTGCACAGCCTGCCGCAGTAGAAAAGCCGGCACAGAGCGAAGTGCAAACCGCTCCAGCAAAGACGGTTACGCCGGCCCCTAAACCTGCACCAGTTAAGAAAGCGGTAGCAAAAGAAGTGGATGTCGATACGGACTTCTCTTCACCGACGGCTTCTAAGCGCACCTTGAAGAAGGTTGCAGAAGTCATGCTTCATGCAAATCCAAGTGATCCGCTGGCTTACCGAATTTATCGTCATCTGACTTGGGATGATATTGATGGTCTGCCTGATCATCAAAACAATCAAACGCCATTGAGCTTGGCAGTGTCTTCCGATCAACAGGCGGAATACCGAGACAAAGCCAATCAAGAAAGCGACATCGACACCATTAAACGTTTGGAGCGCACACTAACGGATGCGCCGTTTTGGCTGACAGGTCATTACTTCGTGTATTCGATGCTCAATAACTTGGGCTTCGACGATGCAGCACTGGCTGTGAAACAAGAAGTGCAGCGTTTTGTTGATTCGCTAGAGGGCATCGAGCACCTCTCATTTAAGAATTCTTTACCATTTGCAGATGAAGCGACCTTGAGCTGGTTATCGACTCAGGATGCAACTTCTTCGACGTCTCAATCCGTTGTTCAAACGGTTGTTATTTCGCAAGAAGATTCGCTGCCGATGGAGGATATCACTCTAGAAAACCTAGGGGAATATGCCGCAGAACTTGCCCGCAAACTCGAGCTGGATAGCTCGGGACGTGGACAGTTCATGCTGTATTTACAATTGATAGCAGCTTACCAGTCTGTTGGATTATACCCGTTGTGTCTGCCTTATCTTGAGAAGGGTTGGGAAGTACAAAAAGCGTTTAATCTCGCGAGCTGGGAACCCCACTTATCTTCACAGTTAGAAGACCTGATTCGAAAAACACTCCATCAGTTATTCAGAAGTAAGGACCTTTTGCCTGAGAAGTATGAAGAGTGGAAAGCAATTTATGACTAATTAAAGAGTTAAATAAGGAACTAATTATGTCACGTGACGGCTCGGTGGCTCCTAAAGAGCGAATTAATATCCGTTATGTTCCAGCAACTGGTGATACGCAAGAAGACGTAGAGCTGCCGCTGAGCATGATGGTAGTTGGCGACTTTACTGCACGTGCAGATGAGACGCCAATCGAAGAACGTACTCCAATCAATATCGATAAAGACAACTTTAACGAAGTGCTAGAGGGCATGTCTCCAAACGTTAAAGTGAATGTTGAAAACCGTCTTTCTGAAGAAGAAGGTGGTCAAATCGGCGTTGATCTTACGTTCCAAAACATGAAGGACTTTTCTCCTGAAGCAATCGCGAAAAGCGTACCTGAGCTAAACAGCTTGCTTGAACTTCGTGAAGCCTTGGTTGCACTGAAAGGTCCTCTAGGAAACGTTCCTGCGTTCCGTAAGAAGATCGCATCGGTTCTTCAAGACGAAGAAGCGAGAAAGAAACTGTTGGATGAACTAAGCATTGGCGCCGACCAAGAAGCGAAAGAAGAGTAAGGGATATCATGTCTGCAGAAGCACAAGCGCCAGAACAAGAAGCAGCCTTAGTTGAATCAGGCTCACTTCTGGATAGCATTCTTAATGAAACTCGTTTAAAGCCAAGTGATGAAGGTTTTGACGTTGCAAAACGCGGCGTAGAAGCATTCATCAGTGAGCTACTAAGCAGCTCGAACACAGAGAAAGTAGACCAATCTTTGGTTGATCTGATGATCTCTGAAATCGACCAAAAACTGTCGAACCAGGTTGATGCGATTCTTCACAGCGAAGAAGTTCAAGCGGTTGAGTCAACGTGGCGTGGTCTTAAGTACCTTGTTGACCACACTGACTTCCGTGAGAACATTCAAATTGAATTGATCTCAGCGAAGAAAGATGAAGTTCTTGATGACTTCGAAGACGCACCAGAAGTGGTGAAGTCTGGTCTTTACAAGCAGATCTACACACGTGAATACGGCCAATTCGGTGGTAAACCTGTTGGTGCAGTAATCTGTGATTTTGACATGTCAGCATCAACGCCTGACATCAAACTGATGGAATACATGGCGAACGTGGGCGCAATGTCTCACGCACCGTTCATCACGTCTGCATCGGCTAAATTCTTTGGCCTAGATAGCTACGAAGAGCTACCAAACCTAAAAGACCTTAAGTCTGTATTCGAAGGCCCGCAGTACGCGAAATGGCGTGGTCTGCGTGAGCACGAGGATGCACGTTACCTAGGTCTATGTACGTCTCGCTTCATGCTACGTACACCTTACTCTGTAGAAGATAACCCAATTAAGGCGTTTGACTACGATGAGAAAGTAACAGACAGCCACGACAACTACCTATGGGGCAACTCAGCGTACGCGATGGCGTCTAAGATCAGTGAATCATTCGCTAAATACCGTTGGTGTCCGAACATCATTGGTCCTCAAAGTGGTGGTGCGGTTCAAGACCTACCGGTTTACAACTTTGAAGCAATGGGTCAAATCGAAACTAAGATCCCAACAGAGATCCTTGTTTCTGACCGTCGTGAGTACGAGCTAGCAGAAGAGGGCTTTATCGCTCTAACCATGCGTAAAGGTTCTGACAACGCGGCGTTCTTCTCTGCAAACTCTGTTCAAAAACCAAAAGTGTTTGCGAACACGCCTGAAGGCAAACAAGCAGAGATGAACTACAAGCTAGGTACTCAGCTTCCTTACATGTTCATCATCAACCGTCTGGCGCATTACATCAAAGTGCTACAGCGTGAGCAAATCGGTTCTTGGAAAGAGCGTTCTGACCTAGAAATCGAACTGAACAAGTGGATCCGTCAATACGTTTCTGACCAAGAGAACCCGCCAGCGGAAGTTCGTGGTCGTCGTCCACTTCGCGCTGCGAAGGTAGAGGTATCAGACGTAGAAGGCGATCCAGGTTGGTACAAAGTATCGATGTCTGTACGTCCTCACTTCAAGTACATGGGCGCAAGCTTCGACTTGTCTCTAGTTGGTAAACTAGATCAATAACCCATTACTGAAACCATCAAGCAGCCAGTGAAGACTGGCTGCTTTTTTCGTAGGACCGAACATGGAAAAAGGTTATCGTCTTCTAGAACGGATTGAATTGGGTGAGCCAAAAAACTGCTACGAGAAAGTGGTGTCTCACAAGCACCTGATTGAGTCTATTCACTCGCACCTTGCCGACTTATTGAACACACATTCTGGTAACGCCATGATTGATGATGAGTACGGCCTGCCAGATTTCAACGATGTGCTTTCCAATAACACAAACCTCGTTCGCCACATTCAAAAAAACATCACATCAACCATAGAACGCTTTGAGCCCCGACTGTTGAATGTCGAGGTTCATTACCGTGAAGACCACCATAACCCATTACAACTCGGCTTTGGTATTCGCGGCGAAGTTTCCCATAACGGCGGTAAAGTTCCAATGTCGATCGATGTCTACATGGGAACTGACGGCCAATTTAACGTTTAGTAGGTGCCACTTGAGTAACAGTAAATACTTTCAAGATGAACTCACGTATTTGCGCGAGTCGGGTAGTGAGTTTGCCAAATATCACCCGAAGTTAACTCACTTTCTCTCTGAAGGAACCTTCGACCCAGACGTCGAGCGACTGCTTGAAGGTTTTGCTTTTCTGACCGGACGTATCCGCGAAAAGATTGACGACGAACTGCCGGAGCTGACGCAATCTCTGATGACTTTGCTGTGGCCGCATTACATGCGTTCAATTCCGTCTTTGTGCATCAGCGAGCTGAAACCACATACGGGAAGTGTTACTGAGAAAACCGTGGTGAAACGTGGCGCGGAGATGGCCAGTGAACAAGTTGAAGGCACGCAGTGTTTGTTCCGCACTTGCTACGATGTGAATCTGTACCCAATCACGATCACTAATATCGAACAAACCAATAGCCGCACCAGCTCAGCGATTGATGTGACGTTATCGACGGAACATGGTCTTGAGCTGTCTCGTATCGGCTTAGATACGCTGCGCTTACACTTGCATGGCGAGATTCACATAACTCGCACCGTCTTCTTATGGTTGTTCCGCTACCTAGATTACGTCGAGCTAGACGTTGGTGGTGGCTACAAACACCGCCTAGGGCCAGAATACGTTAAGCCAGTAGGGCATGAAGAAGACGAAGCGCTGCTGCCTTACAGCAAAAACTCCTTCGCAGGTTACCGCTTGCTACAAGAATTCTTCTCTTTGCCAGATAAGTTCATGTTCTTCGACATCAAGGGCTTAGAGTGGCTAAAAGGTATTCCCCAACGCAGCACGGTCAAAATCAAATTCCACTTTAAGCGTGCTTTGCCTTCAGAAGTGGTGCTTAAAGATAAACACTTAAGGCTGCACTGCACCCCAGCGGTGAACCTGTTTGAAAAAGACGGTGATCCAATTCGCCTAGAGCATCGCCGAAATGAATATAAAGTACGCCCTCAAAGCAATACTCAAGAACACTATGAAGTGTATGGGATTGAGCAAGTGGAGAGTTGGAGTAAGGATGAACGCCGTCGTAAACCGTTAATCGAATTTGAGTCGTTTGAACACCAAATCAACCAGCGTGATAAACGAGAGTTCTACAAATCCAAAGTAGGTGAGCGAGTAAGCGGAAGAGGGTTAGAGCGCTATATCTCATTCCATACTCACAATGGCGACATTGCGGATTTGGGGACTGAAACGGTATTGATGAAACTGCAATGCAGCAATGCGGATTTGGCAGAACGTCTTTCGGTGGGTGACATCACTTACGCAACCCACAAGTCGCCAACGTATGCGACGTTTAAAAACATTACGAAGCCAACACAATCGGTAAGCCCACAAGTGAACGGTGAGCTTCAATGGCAGCTGATTGCCAACATGTCTCTCAACTACTTGTCTTTAGCGAATATCGATGTGTTGAAAGTGTTGCTCTCGACTTACGACTTCCATTCTCGTGTCGATAGGCAAGCCCACCGCGCGTCGATTCATAGACTTGATGGCATTATCTCGTCAGAGATGAAACCCATTGACCGTGTGTTCCGTGGCGTTTCCGTACGTGGTAACCAATTCAAGTTGGTGACCAACTCTAAGTTCTTCGTGAATGAAGGCGATATGTTCCTTATGGCAACGGTACTGAATGAATTCATCCGTCTGTATTCGAGTGTGAACTCCTTTACTGAACTGGAAGTGTTTGATGAAGCCACTGGCGAAGTGTACAACTGGGCAAGCCTGATCGGACAGCAGACGATTCTATGATTAATACACTTTCTGATAAGTCGAATGAGTTTAGTTTTTACCAAGCGGTACTTCTGCTGGAAAAACACTACCAACTAGAGCCAAATTCCAATTTTGTCGCGGTCGGTGAGAACAAATACTTCCATCAGGAACGCATTGAGTTCAGTGTGTCGCCAAATCTGTGCTTTCCGAAGAGTGATATGGACTTTATCACTCATATGGAGAGAAACGGGCAACAGTATTCTCGTGTTGAGACGAACTTCCTCGGTTTGCACGGCTCAAGTTCACCACTGCCAGCCTCTTACACGGAGAAGCTTGCAGGTCGCGACCCTGATGATAACCCGGTAAAAGACTTCTTCGACTTTTTCCATAACCGCTACACCAGTTTGTTGTATCGAGTCTGGAAGAAGTATCGCTATCATGTGCAATACCAAAGTGACGCGAGCGACGCGTTCTCGGGACGGATACTGCACTTGGCTGGTCTGTCTGGCGTGATGCAAGATTGTGATGTCGCGGAGCTAGACCGAGCGAAGATTCTGTCTTACGTTAACCAGTTATCGACACGTACACGCTCCCCTAAGCTGATATCCGGTATTGTTTCGCACTACTTTTCACTGCCGAATGTGCGTATTGAAGAGTGGGTTTATAGACGCGTAGAAATCGCTGAAAGCCAGCGTAACAAACTCAATCGCGCTAACTGTGTGTTGGGGCAAAGCCTGCACTTGGGCCAAAGCATTGCGGATTTGAATGGCAAGTTTAACTTGTGCATCGACAACATTGATTTTGAGACGTTTAAGCAGTTCTCTTACGATGGCGAATTACACAAGACGCTGGTGGGATTGATGCGTTTTATTCTGCGTGACCCGATGTCGTGGGACCTTAAGCTGACGGTTAACCTTGATTCTATTCCAGATAACCAACTGGGTAATGGGGAAGGGAACCACTTAGGTCAAACGTTTTGGCTAGGTAGCCCTAACGAAGCAGACGCTAAAATACGTGTAATCGGCAGTATCTAATGCTTTGCGATGATTCCGAAATGGATGAATAAGAAACGGATGCGTAAGAAGCGTTAGGTACAACAACACAAAAAAAGCCGCGATGTATTCGCGGCTTTTTAGTCTGAAAAGAATGTTCGGCGGGAACCCCAAATAACTTATCGACTGATTGGTTGGTGGAGTACTACCGTTGTGTCGAGTTTTTGAATTCCGCTGAAAGATTCAATTTCATTACATAGGTGGTGAATAGACTGAAGGTCTGGAGCTTCGATAAGAGCAATAATGTCGAAGCTACCACCCACAACGCTCGTCAGTCGTACCTCTGGAATCTCTTTAAGGGCACTCGTTACTTCGTTTTTCTTGCCCTTTTCACAAGAGATCAGCAGATAGCTGGCTGCTTTGCGACCCTCATTTTCGACTCGGATCTGGGCAGTGTAGCCCTTGATGATCCCAGTCTTTTCCAACCTGTTGATTCTTTCTGCGACAGCAGTACGAGACAAACCGATGTTTCTAGATAGATTCGCAATTGACTCTCGTCCGTTTGATAACAGACTGGAAAGGATTTTGCGGTCTAACTTGTCTAAGCCTTGTAAATTCATGTTTGAAATCATGTGTTCTGCCTATTCTGGTTTTTATATAGTTATTAAATCGACTCTGGGAGTGTAAAGTTATACAGCTCGGCTAGAGTGAATGGGTTTTTCTGTGTCAAAGGAGTGATACGAAGGCTCAGGTCCCTCCCTGACACTTTTATGTCACTGACGAAGCTACCGTTATGAGTGTTTGTCAGGGTCGAATCACCTAGCAATCTGTATATCGCCCACTGACCACTCTTATTAAGAACGTGCTGCTTGCCCTCGTCTGTCACATCTTGGATCGTGATACTAATGTTGAAGTCACCGTTCTGCGGCGGCCACTCCATCTCACGAATTCGGCTCGGACCGTGATAGTAGTTGATATCAGCGTCTGAAATTTTCAGACTGGCTCTGATAGCACTGGAATCAAGGTCTAATACTTTCGCACTGAACGGGATGTAAACTCGGTTTGTGCTCTTATTGATCAACGTATCGCGGATAACATTGTAATTGCGCAATTGCACCAATAGGGCAGGAGAAAGTGGCATTGTCTCGCCATCCACCTGTTTTGGTGTCCACAAGTTTGTATCGTAGAACGGTGCGAAGTTCTTCTGAATAAACGTGTCTAACAAACCACCTGATGCAAACAACAATTCGAAGTCTTCAATCGAGATTTCTTCTGTCGCGTTGAGATCAAATGGGTATTTACCAAGTCCTAGCTCTTTAAACTTGGTGTAAATCTCGCTGTACCATTGGGTTTGAATGCCTTTTGCTGATTCCGCAATCATCACTGACCAGCTTTGCTGAACCACATCAAGCAACCAGCTGCGTACCGGCTCTGGTGACTTTTGAGCAATCTGCTTCAGTTTGATAAGCGGGTCCGCTTCTGTGCTGTTCATACGGTGCTGAGCAGCGGCCAACGCAGCCATTTGTGGATCAGGCGCATCAGCGATGTCTTTCATGTAAGTACGAACACGGCTCAAGGCTGTAATGGTTTCATCCCATGGAGTAGGGGAGTTCGGTGTTTCACTTACTTGAAGCTGGTTCAACAAGTGGAAAGCTTGCTCAACACGCTTCATCAGTAGGTAATCTGGCTGTACGGCTTCTTCTACTGCTTCTGATGCCGAGTCTGCCGCTTCCGCGAGTTTCGGGTTCACTTTAGCGATTAACGCGTTCTTCTCGCCAACAGGAGAGAACTGCGTGTTCGCGTAAACTTGCTTAAGTACAGTCGTCATTGGCGAAGATGGACCTGAAATAAGGTCGATAGCGTTCGTCAGGTCACCCACATTGCTGTAGTTCTGAACTTTTAACTCACTCAGTGCGTTGCGCCAGTAGTTGATGTAGTCGTCGGTGTACTTCTTACGAACCTGAGTCTTAAACGCATCCTGCTCTTGCTTGGTCGGAATCACATGGTTTGATAAACCTAAAACCCAGTTATCACTGATCACTTGTTGTGACATTAAATCAACACGAGGGCGATAGAAGGTACTAAAACCTGTTGAGGTGTAAACCTTATCGATCACAAGTCGATTGTCGTCTAGCGGTTCGTTAAACACGTTGTTGAACTCAAAACCAACGGCACGTTGAAGGTCGAGCGTACCAAGGTCAATGGCATCCGCCTGGTTCAAAATGCCTGCGTAAACAAGATCGACATTGGAGTTAGCCAGTAATGAGCGACGAGTCGCGCGAACAATGTCCATATTGATATCAACCGGAGCAAATTGAGTGCGGAAATAAGCATCCAAGTAACGCATTGCTTGGTTAACAACATCTGGCTTGTCGCTCAAATCGTTGAGTGTTTGTAGTGTTTGGCGACGTAGAAACTGAATGTCACGTTTTGATGGGTCATTCAGCATTAAGTAGCCTTTAAGCAATGGCAACGTCGCAGCAATATCATGTTGATTGTGAGTTAACTCGAGACGGTAACCTCTCTCTACAACAGGCATGAGCTGTTGTGCGACTTCTTTAAGCAGAGCTTCGTAAGCCAATCTTGTGCTTTGGTCTAGGCGGCTGATGTTCAATGGCAAGACTTCTTCGTCTAGGGCACGAGAGCCTTCTAGCCATGCGCTGTATGATGGCTGAATTGCACGTGTTGCGTTAAGCAATAACTGGTTAAAGCTTGCTTCTTGCTCTACCTGACCTTTGTCATCTATGCCAAGCAGTTGATTGATGACACGTAGGTTACTGTCTAGTGTTGTAACAAAGAAATAGGTACCGCCAGCCAACAAGATCACGGATGCCAACATAGCCAAATGGCTTTGACGTTGGATCAAACGCAGGTACGTTTTGTTCTCACCGGCAAAATCGCTCTCTGGCAAAATCTGAGAATCAATCAGGAAACGAGAGAAGTAGGGCGTTTCTGTCAGCTGTGTGTGCTCTGAAGCAATGATCGGCAAATTAAAGTAATTGCTGCAGCTTTTTGCTAACAAGTTGTACTTACGACCACCTTGTAAGCTAGAGCAGAAGAAAATCTCTCGGATATCAAGAGAATAAACGCCGCTGTTTGCATCACAAAGGCGTTCAAGTACATAACTGATTTCCGCTTGGCAAAGTTCAAATTGCTTAGGAAACGCGAGGATTGCTTGCTTCTCGTCGATATCGGTTGAGTTTGCTGATGCATCTAAAGCGTTGCTTTCAAGTACTTTGACCAGATTACGGTAACCATCGCGGTAATACTCTGTGATGACACCTTTCGCTTCTTTTAAAGGGATAGACAAGAACTCTACGCGAGTTTTAAGCGAGCTAAAATGCACGTATTCCTTAAAGCCATCCAACTTGTCAAGTTTCGACATCATCAGGTAAACAGGCAATGCTGAAGAGGTTTTTTCGCTGATGGAGCTCAGACGCTGCAACAGGGCAGTGATGGTGTAATCTTTTTGCTCTGGCTCAGAAACAATCATGAACTCAAAGTCGGTAAAGAACAGGCAACCTGAAAATGGCTTTCTCGGACGGTGACGAATCACTTCATCGACAAAGGTATTCCACAATGATGCATCGCTGCTTGAGACCTCTTGGAACACGAGACGTTGATCTGGCTTGACGTAAACCGCGCTGTCAGATTCATACCATTCAAAGAAATCGTTTTTTGCAGTGCGAGAACGATCCATTGGTTTAATTGCGCTTGAATTAAACAAAAACTGACGTCGGCCAGACCCTTTATTACCAATCATTAGGTAGATTGGTTTCTTGCCTGAATGAGCAAGGAGAGGGCGGATTACCATAGAAAGGGCTTCTTCCTCGGTTTCCAAAAGTTGAGCTTTCGAGTTGTTCTTTTTCTTAAACCATAGTGACAACTGGAATATGAGATAAAACGCAGAAATGACGCCAAGGCCAATCCATAGATAAAGCTTATCTGCATCTTCGAGTAAGAATAAATATACTGCTGCAAATATTGCGGCTAAAACCAGAGCCACTATGGTGGAAACCACGATCGGGTTTCTCAGTGTTTTTTGTTTGAACATAAGCCTATAATTTCTTTACTTGTATTGTTATTCATTGTCGTTTGTTGCAGCTTGCAACTGGTTAATCTTATATAGGTAGATGTTCAGTAAAAGGAGAGAGCGTTCAATTTCCTTTTGCTGCGCATTCTTTTCTGCGTACTCAATCCGCCCAAGAAGTGGGAACAGCGAATTGCTGTATTCGTACGCTTTCTTCGAGTCCTTGTCCGTGTTCTGTTTCGTTACGTTGGCAAATATCGTCCTAGCATAGGCAAAGCGTTTGTATATGACATCGAATTCATTTTCGAAACGAGAACGTTGATCTAAAAAATTCTCTCGAAGTTGCTGAGCAGACGATGAGTCTGGGTAGATTTCTGTCAACTCATAAGTCAATTCATCAATGATGTTTACTTTACTTACCTTCACTGGATCGAGCGTCCAATCGGTCATCAATGTATCAAGGCGTTCTACAGTCGCTGAACGTAAAGAAAGTCGGTGATCTTTGTTTTCAACACTAAACGAGCCAACGATATCAGTCAGTTCTGTCAGTGAAGCGTGTTCGATATCATCTTTCAGTGTTTCGTATTGATGCTGTTTGTAAATAAAGTGAGAAGCCAATGCTGCTGTTAACAAACCAACCACGGAGAAGAGTACCCATCGGCTCGATTTCGGTGACTCGGGCTGTGGGGTTTTTGGTGCTTGTTTTGCGTCAACTTTCGGTGGGGGGGCTATTTCAACTTTAATCCCTGTCGAAGGCGATTGCACTTCCGGTTTTGGTTGCTTCGCCTCTAACGCCATGACTTGTTTGGCTTTTGCGTCCTTAATCTCTTCAATCCACTGATTCAAGATACGACGAATACGACCAAAAGATGGGGCTTTAATTCCGTAGTGAAGGCGCAACTCTTCCTCGATGCGTAAGCACAGTTGATGTGCTGCTTCGATAAGAGGAAGCTCCTCTGGTAATGCGCGTTGCTTTTTAATCCGTTTCTCAGTGTATTCAACCATCCACTCGATAGCGCTGATACGGGCATTCGCTTTTGCATGTTCTGGGTAAGCGGTGTACCAGTACACGACGCACAAATCGAGCAACGAGTTCAAGCCTTCAACTAGGCCTTTCAAACCGTCATTATAGGTTGCCGCAACCGTAAAATAGCAGCTGCAACGAAAGTCTTTGCCTTGGGTGCTTAGAATCTTTTTCGACAGCGTTTGCACTGTCTTCCAAGAAACTCTACCTGTTACTTTGTTAAGGTTATTTATTTGACGTTTGATTTCGTCAAAATCATCTAAGCCATTAGGATTTAAGCCGCTTGGATTACTTTCATCGATCGGCCTTCTAGTGAAGTCGCTGAAAAACATATTGTCCAATTCCAACTGATTATAAAAATTAGCGACCCACAGGAAAATGAAAAATGAGGTGCTATGATATATTTTTGGTGGGATTTTATAGTTAAAAGAAAGAAATTGAATAATAAATAATAGCTAAAAACGTATAATTTAACTATGTGTGATCTTCGTTCACGTTTTGTGTTGAAAGTGCTGATTGTTAACGCATTAGCAACAGTGATATGTGTCGCATTAAAAGCTTTTGTTTGGTTAATAAATGTGTTTTTTATTATTTTTCTAGCTTATGGAAACGCAGGATTAACGGAATCAATCTGACAATATCTAAATTAAATCTTCCTTGATTAGTTTTCACTGTAATACGGTCAATCTATCGTGTTTGACTTCATCTTTGCAACATTACACATGGTTGTTATTTCTGATCAGCCTTAAACCTTCACCAAAATTATGACAAATTCGCGCTGATTTTCATCAATATAACCATCCTGCTTTCTGCAATTATTTTTAGTTATTCTGCCTTAATTTGTAGTTTATTTGCCTTATTTAATGGCGCTATTTTTTACCATGTTGAAAAAGCCAAGAGACTTGATATCTTTCGCCTCTGAATATTATTACAAAGGTTTTCCAAGAGGGACGAAATGCTAAAACCAAGTCAAGTTGGGCTAATCACGGCCATGTGTCTGTGTTCTACTTTTGCAGCTGCGAAAGGGGAACGATATGGCGGTTCAGTCAGCATGCTGACAATCGAAAGTATTGACTATGATGAAGGTTCTAGCGGTGATGTCGACACGTTGCGATACGGTCTAGTTCATACACGTCCGATCGATGAAAACAACAACCGTTGGCGTTGGTGGTTGGGCCTTAATTACCTTGCTGAAGATATCGACGCACCTTCAAACGGTGTTTATCAAGAAGTCACAAACTACGAGCTTCGTGTTGTTCCGCAATACGCCCTGAGCTCTTGGAGCATCTTTACTCCTTACGTCGGTGCTGGACTTTCGTTCGGCTATTCACAGTATTCAAACCGTTGGAAAGTAGACCAAGACGGTTATCGTGACGAAAGCATTGAAGACATCGACCAGTTTGAACTTGGTGCGGTTGTCACTCTTGGTACCGCAATCAAACTTGGTAGCAACCCAGATGCCCACATCCAGATCATTCCTCAAGCTTCCTACATTCTTCCAGTAGTCAATGATGGAATTGGTGGAGTAGAGCTGTCCGTTTCCCTACTATTTTAAGGTTTAGCAATGCAAACACATCAGCTAGTCCTATTCATTTCAAAGTGCCCGGAGGAATACACGGGCGCTAAGCATATTGAAATGCCCGAAGGTGGTGGTTCAGTAGGGCGTGCGCCAAGTTGTACACTGCCTTTAACTGACCATAATCGTTTTATCTCTGGGACCCACTGCCTTATTAGTGTTTACGGTGACACATATTACATCAGTGATGTGTCAACCAATGGCACTATGGTAAACGGCAATAAGATCCTTAAAAACCAACCAGTTTCGATTGTCGACGGTGACGTAGTGTCCCTTGGCCAGTACGAAATTGGTGTTTCTTTAGAGCACGTTTCTGCGGCTCAAGATATTGCTGCCGATATTGCTCCAGAACGTGTCTCAAATGATCCGCTTGTTAATTTGGGTGAGGCTGTCGTCGAGGAAGACGAAAAAGTCGGCGCGTTAGAAGACCTGTTCATGGAAACGAAGCAGGACGATGTGGACAGCGATGACCCTATCGCACACCTTAAGTTTTCGATGCAGCGTGAAGACGACCATCTTATTCGCGATGTCGAAAAGCCTGAGACGGTAAAAGCTAAGCCAATCGAAAACACGCGACAAGTCGTTGATGACAGCTTCAGTATCCACTCTGAATTCGATATTCCGAACCTAATTCCAGAAGATTGGTTGGCTGGAACCGCCACGAGTAATGCGTCTGTTGAACCAGAAACACAGCCTCGTCGAGATAACAGTTTTATCCCTGAAGATTTTGTGAATTCAGAGAGAGCAAACAACTCTGACGCGTTTGTGTCTCAACCTGAGAAAGTACAACCTGAAGTACACCAATCTCGTCCACAACAATTTGAACAACCAACTCCACCACCAGTCCAACAATCGGCACAAAGAACAGAACCTGTTGGTCAGAAATGGGAGGAGGTAACACAAGCCTTTATTCCTTCGACGCAATCTGCTCAGCAAGAATCAAAAGTTACAGAAACCAAAGTGGGGTTCGTCAGCAATGAACCTAACGCCACTGAAGAAGGCACGCTGTCCTCTGACATTAGTAAAGCGTTTTACGAAGGTTTAGGAATCAGTAATCCAGAATTGATCAGCAACGAAGCACTCCTGTTTAAGCAAATGGGAACCTGTCTTCGTTTGTGTATCGACAACTTGCAAAAAGACCTTCATGAAGTGGAGTCACTTAAAGGTGAACAGGGTTTAAGCGAAGCGGATTCAAACTTAGCGGAACTGATGTTGACGCTAAATAGCCAGAACTTGCTGTCTCCGAATGAATTGGTGGAGCAAATGTTGGATGAGCTCAATGAGCATCAGATTATTTTTAACAAGGCTCTCAATGAGTTGCTGATAGAACAATCAGAGACGAATGACCCTGTCACATTTGCAAACGTCGTCGCAAGTAAATCTATGTTCACTACCAAATCAAAATTGTGGGGTGAATATCTGGAGTTCTATGCCAATAACCGTCGCCAGATGAATGAGACGTCATTGAAAGGTTTGATCAAGAAAAACTACACCAAAGCGATTAAGGGAAGTCATGCGTAGTATTACAATGTTGCTCGGATGTGTTTTGCTATCCGGTTGTTCTATGTGGGAGCAATTTAAAGAATCAACGGGAATTATCCCCGAAACGTCCTCAGTCGAGTTAGTGATTGAGGCATCTTCTGTGCTTAATGTTCGTGAAGGTGGTCAATCCTCCCCAGTTATTTTGCGTGTTCATGAACTGACATCACCAGTTCTATTTCGCAGCTTAGATTTCTTCGCTCTGTTTGAAAACGACAAAGCGTCGTTAGGCGATGAATACATCAAACGTTACGAATACCAAATGCAACCGGGTGACAAAATCCATGAATTTTTGGAGCTTGACCCTGCCACTCGCGCTGTCGGATTCTCGGTGGCGTTTCGCGATATTGATGGCTCTTCTTGGCGCAAAGTTGAAGTGATTGAAGAGAAGAGCGAGTACTACATCAAACTTAAGTTAGAAGGCAGTGAGTTAATTTCTGACAACACTCGCGGCATTGAACAAGTTTATTTTTAAGGAATAAAAGCATGTCTTTATACAATCCAGTTGTTTGGCAAGATGGAATGTTCATGAAGCCGCAGCACTTTCAGCAACTCGATCGTTCGCAAAGTAAATTGTCGAGTATGCTGAGCGCAAATACGTCACCTTTGCATTGGGGCATTAAGCGTTTAGAGATTAACTCGCAATTGCTGGCGTTGGGCAAAATTGGTATCACTCGTGCTGAAGGTATTCTTCAAGACAGAACGCCATTCGAATTGCCGCTGTTGGCTGAACTTCCAGAAGTGAAAGACGTCGATCCTTCGATCGCTGACAAAGTCGTTTACCTTTGCTGTCCCTTACCTTCTGAACGTTCGGAGCTATTCGGCACCAAGAAAGACGGCGCACGTTACACGCTGGAATCTCAAGAGGCGGTTGACGCTTGTTATGATTCAGAAGACATGGCAAATATCGTAGTCGGTAAGCTTAACTTCTGCTTGATGTATGACCATGAAGATAAGAGTGCTTACACATCAATTCCAATTCTGAAGATCTCAGAAGTGAAGCCAGACGGCAGTGTTATCTTGGATGAAAGCTTTATTCCGACTTGTATCGATATTCATGCCTCTACCGTGCTAAACAAGTTCGCAACCGAGTTTGCCTCTATGCTGAAACACCGCGCAGAATCCATCGTTCAGCGCCTCGGCGTGGTTGACCAGCAAGGCGTATCTTCAGTTTCTGATTTCATGCTGCTGCAAGCTCTAAACCGATACGAGCCGCTATTCTGGCACTTTGCGAGCGCAGAAGGGGTTCATCCTGAATCGTTTTATCGCATTCTTCTTCAAGCGGAAGGTGAGCTTTCGACTTTGTGTTCAGCGTCTCGTCGTCCAGTCGAGTTCACCAAATACAACCATGGCGACCTAACCAGCTGTCTATCGCGTACATTGGATAGTGCGAAGATGACACTAAGTGTGATGTCTGAGCAACGTGCAATCCCACTGACGTTGAGAGACCAAAACTATGGTATTAGAACGGCAGCGATTCCAGACAGCAAGATCATCGATACCACAACCTTTATTCTTGCGGTTAAAGCTGATGTTACTTTGGATGTTCTACATACTCAGTTTGTTAGCCAAACGAAGATCGGTTCTATCGATAACATTCGTGACCTGATTAACCTTCAACTACCGGGCATCGAGATTAAACCAATGCCAGTCGTACCTCGAGCATTGCCTTACCACGCAGGTTACACCTACTTCGAACTGGATAAGACAGGCGAAGAGTGGGCAGCACTGAAAAACACGGCTGCGATTGCGGTTCACGTAGCGGGTGACTTTGCTAACTTGTCATTGCAACTATGGGCTGTTCGTCTATGAGTTACGCAGAAACCGACGTCACCGTAGTCTTATTCCAACCAGAGCCTGGCAAACCGATGGAGGTGATGCCAGCGCCTGACTTGTCTCGTAATATCGCGGTACAAGACCTAAACATCGAAAACATGGGCATCAACCCTTTGGTCGACCAATTCTCATGGTTGATCGCCAGCTTGTCTTGTATGTCCTCAATTCCTTGGCTTGATGACCCAATGCCGTTCCGTGAACAAGTGGCTCGCGAGATAAGAAAAGGCGAACGTAAGCTCAACGAAATGGAATTGGATCGCGCATCCATTTTGGTCATCCGATATTGTTTGTGTGCTGCGATTGATGAATCGGTTTGCCGACAAGAGTGGGGCGCTAACAGCCATTGGAGCCAGAACAGTTTGTTGTCCGAGTTCCACAATGAAACATCTGGCGGCGATAAGTTCTTCGTTATTCTCGAGCGTTTAAAAGCAGACCCGCGCAAATACCGTCACGTCATCGAATTCTTGTATTTGCTGCTTCAACTTGGCTTTCAGGGAAAATATGGCCGTGAAGAGCGCGGTAACGAAAAGCTCGCAGAAATCGGCAATACCATTTATCGCTTAGTACGTGATGAGCGTTTGGCAGAGCAAGAGAAAGTCTCTCTCGTTAACCTTAAGGCCAAATACCTCAAGAAACCGCTAAAAAGGGTGATTTCGCCCAAACTGATTTTAGGCATCAGTGCGATCACCTTCGCGATCATGTATGCCGCGACCTACATCGTTATAGATTTAAAGTTCCAGCAATTGCTTGAAGTGTATCGATAAACAGAAGATCTCGAAATGAGATCTTCTGCCAGTTTTAAGCTTTATCGTGAATGTCACTAGCGGTTTAGTGAAATTCACTAGTCATTTAGAGAGATTGCAATGTGCGATCTCTTTTATTATTCAATCAACAAAATTCAAATGGATTGGTTATGGGCGTAACAGTTGGTGCAAATGGACTTTCGATAGTTCATAAAGGCTCAGGTGGTGAAGCGAATGCAACGCTCCCAGATGTTTGTTTAACGAAGGTCGGCAAGCCGATCGTTCCTATCCCTTATGGCAACAATGCTAAGTCAGCAGACCTTGCTGGTGGCACTACGACTATCTCTATGGATGGTGGCAACAGTGTCGCGATCAAAGGCAGTACGTTTTCAAAAAGTACCGGTGATGCGGGCGGCGATAAAAAAGGCGTTGCATCCGGCACGATAGAAGCCGAAGCAAAGTTCATTTCAGCCTCACCAACGGTTAAGTTTGAAGGCAAGGGCGTATGTCGCCTATCCGACCAAATGACCATGAACAAAGCCAATACCATGTGTCTCGGTGGCGCACAAAACCCATCGGTTTCTGTTACGGAAGATCAGGAAGGGACGTATACGGTTGACTTGTACCTCTCTTACTCAGACGGTGAACCCGTTCAAGGCGCAACTTACACTCTAACCGATCAATCTGGCGCCATATTTGAAGGAACATTAGACAACAACGGTAAGGCTTCGGTCGGTGGCGTTGCTCCGGGTGAGTTTGCCATAGAGTACGGTGAGGACAGTCGCGACTTTATGCCGAATGTTCCAACTAAGACCAATCCGAACTTTAATCCTAGTGCTAACGCTCAACTGATCATTGAAGAAACAAAGAAAGGCGAAGTTGGTTTCTGGGAAAATGCTTGGACGCGAATGTCTGGTGCCGCCAGTTGGATTTGGGGTGTGATTCTTGGTGATTTCAACGATGATGCTTCTGTAGAGCAGATCATCGCCAATACAGCGCTGACGATGATTCCTGTCGTAGACCAAGCCGCTGACGTGCGAGATTTATCTGCAAACATTATGACTTTGTTGAGTGAAGAAGAACGTGATAAGCCCGAAAACTGGTTAGCACTTTCACTTACCCTTGTCGGCTGCGTTCCTACATTTGGTAGTGCGGTCAAAGGCACATGTAAAGTAGCACTAAAAGGCGGTAAAGGAACATCAAAAGATACTTTGCTGGCCGTTTTAAGAGGCATGGGTAAAGGCGATCCAGAAAAATTCTTGCGCACGTTAGATTGGGTGGATTACGCCAAGCAAACCAGCCAGATTGTTAGCGATGTTCTAAAACCTTGTATTGAAGTGGCAACTGAGCTGGCTTCATACGCAAACAGAATGGGCGCAGATGAGCTCGGCGCGTATTTCTTGAAGCTAGCGGATGAAGTGAAAATCATCGACAAGATGGTACCCGACAAACTAAAAGAAGCGATGGGCGAGTTTGATAAGCTTTTTGCTCGCATCTTAGGTAAGGGCGAGAAAACCTATCCAGCAAAAGTAAAACACAATACAGGTGAGTCTGCTCAGTCAGGAAAGAACTCTGCGAAGGCGAATGAGGACAAAGATAAAAAGCCTGTTAGATGCAAAATCTGTCGCCGAATTGCAGGGAAGAAGAACGGTCAGTGTAAAGACGCATTAAAAGCTAGATATAGTTAAAAGGTAAGCTCTATGCCAATAAGAGAAGGTAAAGGCAAGTGGGAGCGAAGCAGGAGTTTGAGAGACTCAAAAGCTAAAAAGCACCACCCATTAAACTTCAAGTTAAGATCTGTTGCATCCCATCACGTTGTATCTTGTGACACGCTATCTCGGCTGTCCGAAGCTAGACAGCAACAAATCGTGAGGAAAGGATATGATGTGAATCATCAGAAAAACTTGGTAATTTTACCAACAGTAGATGAAATATCTTGTCAGTATAGTGTACCGCTACACAAATCTGGGCATACTGATAGTGACTTAATTGCACATTATGAGGATAGAACTGGCGAAGAAGTTGAGGCCGAGCTGGCAAGCATAGCAACAAACCCAGTTACTGAAGAGTCCGTTAAAGAAGATGTTCAATCACTTAACAGTGCTCTCGGATACCATAAAGTTGTTGCTAGAAAACTGGCTCTTAGGCTCAAATCAATCAATTGCGACACACTTCCGAAAAGCTATATTGATACAATAGATAATGTTTCTATTGAAATCCTCGGTGATATAGCGAGTTTTGACCTTTTGTTAATAAGCAGAGGGAAACTAATGGAAGAAGGTGATAAAGGATGTGCGCGTTGTATTAAAAAATCTGTCCGGCATACGCATTACACAAAGCGTTTTAGATCACTCTTTAAGCTCAAAAAGCGAGTTCCTGAACAAGTAACGGTAGATGCATTTAGCTATATACCGAAAAAAATTCGCCTTATGAGTGTAAGAGAGCAAAGCAAGATAATTACCAAACAATAAAGAGGTATAAGATGGAGTTTTCGGTAATCTCTGAGGACTATATGAGAAGTTCAACGGCATTCCAATGTGTGGATGATCGTGAATTTCTATATAGTACAAATAATTTTCACCCAACGAGTTCGGAGAGTCCAATAAGATGGGAGGATAAAAATGTAGCTTCCTCCATGGTTCACCCCATTTCGGATAATGGTGACATATGTGTTACTAAAGAATTTGCAGATCTTGTAATGAGCTTTGATCCTTATGGTGTAGAGTTTTATCCAGCATCACTATCGACTAAAGATGGAGTCATCACCGATCGATACATACTAGCTCTGAATAACATTCAAGACGTTGTCGACTTTGAACGAAGTGTTGTAGAAGTATCACCAAACAATGGGGATCTAATCGTCCACCGATTGTTTCTAAGCCCAGAGAAAATTTTAAAGATCCCCTTCCATAAACGGGTGGTTTATAGGGCTAAAGGAGCTGATACTGCAGTATTTTTCGCTCCAGAAATCTATGATTTGATTAGTAATGATTCAAGATTTTCTCTAGTTAGGAAAATGAAGAAGAATACATCTATGCGTGCACCTAAATTTTAGGGGAAAATAATGAAAGAAGACTATATTATTTTAACAAAGCAAAACTTAACTAACTTCCCATTCCAGCAAACCCCTAAACCAATAGTACCCGTAGAGCCTGACTTACTGCTTGAAATGACCTTTTCTCCGAAGCTATTTATCATCAGTGATATTGCGTCAAAAGTAGAGAAACTGGTCGTACACGGAGTTGAGTGGTTAGACGCTCGCGTGGATTGTTCTCCAAGCCAACCATCTGATGATGAAATTAAAGTTTATGAAGATTATCGTATGCCTTACATCCATCAAACTTATAAATTGACGGATAAAGAAAAACAATACGGTAAGTTGAACTGGTTAGATATCGAGTCAACAGAGTTTGACTTCTCTAAATTAGAAAATATTCCCTTAGAGGAACGATTAATATTTAAACTAGAAGAAGATTTTGGCTTAGTTTTTATTCACCAAAGTGTGATTGACCTTCTGAAAAAAGACGTCAAAGACGTTTGGGTAAGAGATGTATAGAAAGCGCCGAAAGGCGCTTTTTTTCATTTGGCACCATATTTAAATCAGTAGTTCAAGCGAATGCAACGCTCCCAGATGTTTGTTTAACGAAGGTCGGCAAGCCGATCGTTCCTATCCCTTATGGCAACAATGCCAAATCAGCAGATCTTGCTGGTGGCACAACGACTATCTCTATGGATGGTGGCAACAGTGTCGCAATCAAAGGCAGTACATTCTCAAAAAGTACCGGTGATGCGGGCGGCGATAAAAAAGGCGTTGCATCCGGCACGATAGAAGCCGAAGCAAAGTTCATTTCAGCCTCACCAACGGTTAAGTTTGAAGGTAAGGGCGTATGTCGCCTGTCCGATCAAATGACCATGAACAAAGCTAACACTATGTGTCTTAGTGGCGCACAAAACCCATCGGTCTCTGTGACGGAAGAGCAGGAAGGGACGTACACGCTGGATATAGAGTGCCGCTATCCTGATGGAGAACCTCTTGCTAATGCGAAGTTTAAGGTTTTTGACGGGAATAATGCTGAAATAGGGAGTGGAGTACTTGATTCTAATGGGCGCAGTAGTGTGTCCTCTTTACCCCCAGGTGAGTGCTATGTCGTCTACGAGGAAGATTCAAGAAAATATGAAGCTAAAACATCTCGTGGCTTAAATGGACATAAATATGAGTGGAGCGATGACGAGCTCTTTGCCCATTGTGCAAAAGAAAAACTCCCGTTTTGGGAGCCTAGAAGTGTCGACAGCGTCCGTAGTACTTGGGGTGTTTTTGACGAAAACTTAGGTTCAGATAAAGACTTTATCTCAATGTTAGCAACGGAAGTAAGAGCGCATTTTGAGTATGAGTTAACAGAGAAAGAAGCGAATGATATCGCGCAAAATATCGCGCTACTATTCAGCACAAACGATGATTATTCTGCAGTAGCAAACGAATTGATAGCTCAAGTCGCACCAATCATTGATAAAAACGGTGTAACGCTTAACTTATTACATTCCATACATGAAGATGAATCTCATAACAATATACTGGCTCTGTTGAGGCAGCAAGGTTACGGTGATTCAGAGAAGTATTTAAAAGAATTAAACTGGAATGAGTGGACAAAGTTAATATCTGGACAGCTTGACACCATACTGAGCAAAGTCGTTCAACGATTTGATACTCTGTCAAAATACGCGTCGATGAAGGGGTATCAAGTTGCTTACGAAACGTTGCAGGTTCAAGCAAAAAGTGCCAACGAAGTAAAAGCAAAACTACCAGATATCACCGCTTCAGGTATGGAGAAGCTGCAACAGAAAAGTTCAAAACTGATTTCTAACGGTGCAAAGCCCAAAGTCGTGAATACCTTTTCTAATGGACAAACGACTCAGTCCGAAAAAGTATCAGATGTTGTACACGCAGAAAGAACACTACCAGTACCTTTTGCATTGGAGTTGTGTTACGACGACAAAGAAAAAACACCAGTATCGAATGTACCTTATAAACTCACTTATAGCAGTGGTGAGGTCTTCGAAGGCCTACTTAATGGTAAAGGGATCGCAAGTGTTTATGGAGTTCCTCAGCACGAAGTGCCGAAAATAGAGTTCGGTGATCCAGATAAAGCAGCCAAAGCCGAAGCGGATCGTCCGGCACAGTTAGACGTGCTAAAAGAGGAAATCACAAAGTATGCCGATTATCTTGTAAAAGAAACCATTGCTTACAATGCTACCCAACCAAGCCCTCAGAAAGAGTTGCTTGAAGAGCTGAAGGCGCAAACTGAAGAAGAATTAAAAGAACTTCGAGCAAGAAAAGCCGAGTTAGACAGTGCGTCGACGACAGAATACGTTTGGGAAATAGCTAAGTCATCAATCGAAGGGGTGGGAGATGATGTAACAAACTACGTGCCTGACTTTGGAGAAATTGGTGATTACTTAGATGCGCTAGATATTGACCTCAGCGTATTAATTTATGCTATTACAACCGGTGATATCGATGAGCTTGAAGAGGCGTTAAAGCGAGTTGATCGAGGGGCTCTGTACTTACAAGAGGCGACTGAAGCAATGGAGCGGTTACTTCTTATCATCTCTGATCAGGAAATTAGAGAATATCTGCTAACTATTCCTCAGCTCTATCTGGAAGCATTACCTGCAGATGAAGCGGTGAAATATAGCCTGTCCCTAGCGACTCAAAAGGGTATTGATGGAGCGATAGTAGTTGGCGGTACTGCTGCCGGTACTGCCGCTGGCGGTGTCGGTGGTCCGGCTATGGCCGTCTTATTGACAGGAGCAACGACAGCGAGATCGGCTGGTAAAGCCGCAGAGCCTTTAGTAAAAGCTATAAATAACTTGGTTGCAGGTAAGAAGCACTCGAAAAATAACCATAAAGAGAAGCCTGAAGATGATGAAACCGAACTAGATAAAACCTGTCCTATTTGTAGAGATTCAAAATGTAAAAACCGCAAAAGGTTGAAAAAAGGGAAAGGTCAGAATAAAAAAGGTGGGTATTTAGATGCGATGGAAAAGGCTTACCGGAACAAAGGTAAATCCTATCCCGAAGGACATGATTGGTATGTGGGTGCAGGCTCCTTAGAAGTTCACCATGTAATTCCTCTCGAAGCAGTTAGCGATGACGTATTTAAAGAGCTTTTTGATGATTTTAGTTATGATATCAATGATGTACATAACTTGGTGGCTCTTCCTGGAATAATGGAACTAGCTTGTGAGCTGGGTGTTCAGCGACATCAGGGAAATCACGCACAAGGTATGGCGCTGAGTGAAAACGAAAAAGCTCTAAGTATACTTGAGGGCCATGAAACTAATGCCCGTCACGAAAATATAAAGAGCTTTAACAGAAAGTTATTTAAGACCACTCAAGGTAAAGAATTGCGTTATCCGAAAGCGGCTAAAAAACAGGTTTTAGATTTAAAAGACCGTGTCGAGGATGGTTTTCTTTGTAAATACGCTGATAATACAAAGAAAGTCAATATGATGTTTGAGCGTGAAATGAAAAAGCACAGTAAAATAATTCTTGGATATATCCAAGATTTTACTTGGACGATTGCTTACGACGGACGAGATTATCGTCAAGGAGGGCCTGGTTGTAGTAATGTTTCAACAATCAAGCAGAAGCGAAAAGGATTACAACGAGCTAACTTCTGTGAAACTCGAGATCATGGTTTCGGCCTAGGGCGATTTAACGGCACATTAGAATTAGGAAAATAGATGAAATACGATAACCAATATTATTTACTGTGTGAGTCTGGCCATGCAGGTTTTCATATGCTTGGGCAGACTAAAGATTCTGATAAAGGATTAAGACACTTAATGGCAAAACGTTCCCTAAAGCGTGAAGTGACAGGCTTGGGAAAGGTTAGAGTATTTGAAGGAAACAAAAAGAATTTCTCCCCTTGTGATTATCACGAAATTGCAGAACAAATGGTATCCGATAAATTTAGACAGGTTTTATTGCCGTTTGAGGTTCCGGGGGTCGATTTTTATCCAACAGAAGTGACTAATGATGACAAAGTCTGGTCGGACTATTTCATGATGCATATTTGGAATAATTATAGAGCCATACATCAAGGCCGTTCAGTCATAAAGGGCACATATGTTGAAAATGACTTTTTTTTAAGAGCATTGTCGTTAGATGAAACGCTGTTAGACAAGGTGCCTTTAGAAGAACGGCTCGTTTTTCGACTCCAAGAAAAACCACAATTTCTATTCCATGAAACAGTGGTTGATGCTCTAAAAGCGGCAAATCTTACTGGGGTTGGTTTCATTAGAGTTGACCAGTGGGGACCTGCTGCAATGTTTAGTGATGATGACTTTGGCGATTTATAGTTTTTTTGCTGCTCTGAACATTGGTTTATCTGACAAAGTAGATGTACTTCTGTAGCAAAAAGCAATACTGGTTCTTCTCATCTTCGAGAGAAACAAAACGCAGATAGGTAATTAACATGAAATATTATCGAGTGATGAAAGTGGGTTGTATTTATCTGAAGCTCTAGTTAATGTAATAATTAGCTGTAAACCAATAACGGTGATGCATAGGCAGTTAAGCTTGTGAGCTATTTTCCGGGCAAGTCAAATACAATAAGCGCCGAAAGGCGCTTTTTCATTTAATACTAGATTTAATCTATAAATCATGTAAACACACCTTCTTAAGTGTTTTTTCCGAAGGTCGGCAAGCCGATCGTTCCTATCCCTTATGGCAACAATGCGAAATAAAAAGATCTTGCTGGTGGCACAACCTTCACTTCCATGCACTGTGGCATGCGTATCGTACTCCGAAGTGGTAAACGATAGGTAGTTAGACGGAATAAAAGACGATGGATTCCAGGGGTAGGAAAATGAACCATTACAACGAAAAGTACTATATTGTTTTCGAGAAGTATGATGAAAACACCTTATATCTAAAGCCTCAAAAGCACTCTGCAATGAGGGACTATGAATTTACTAAATTAAGTGGTAACGAACCGATGTTTTTTGAAAACGGTTATCGTGAAGAAGATGCAGCTCGTGGCGTATCAAGACCGTTAAAAAAAGCTCATTTAGATTCTACTTACCCGGTCATAACGGACGAAATTAAAAAGTCACTAGGCAAAGTTGAAAATGAATATTTCTAGTTGTTCCCAGCAGTTATTGTTGATGATTCGGGGAAATATCACGAGGATTACTGGGTGTTCAATGTATTTGAGAAAATGGATGTATTGAACTTAGAAGAGTGTGATATTGATGATTTTGATCCTGAAGATACAAGACATACGATTGACAAGTACAGTTTAGATACTGATAAGCTGGATGCTTTACCCGAGAAAGAGCGATTGGTTTTTATGCCTAAGTATAGCGATTACCCTCATATAATGGTGCACGAAAGTGTGGTTAAGGCATTTAAAAAACACAATGTAGATACGCTTAATTTTGTTAAAGTCTCTGATTGGGAGATGGGACTACAGTTTGTTAGTTAGTCCTGCCGTGAATAGAATATCTAGCATTAGATTGTGAACTTAAAGCGCCTTTAGGCGCTTTTTACTCTCTATCTCCAATACCCACTATCTGGTACATCAATTAATCGTCTCGACAAAAATAACTCAGCGTAATTGGCGTTGGTTTAAAATGAACCACACTAGGGCAAATGGTACACTGTACTCATATAGATACACTGTAATTTAACGTTTGAACCTCTTCCCTCAAATACCATTTTTTGCGTTCAAACGTTGAGAAATACCACTATGCGTTTGTCGTTAAACCTCGTGATTGCATCCACGTTTGGAGCTGTTGCTCCTGCCTCTGCTAACTATGATCTAGATTCTTTACTCGAAATGCCATTGTGCTCCTTGGCTGAAACCAAGGTTGTTTCGGCCACTCGAACCTCGCAATCCCTTGCAGATACGCCTGCGTCTGTATATGTCATTACTGCAAAAGAGATTAAACGCTCTGGTGCACGCTCTGTGGCTGATGCGTTATCTTTGGCTCCCGGACTGCATGTCGCGAAATACTCCAATTACGATTGGGGTGTCACCGTGCGTGGCAACAACGAAACCCTGAACAATAAAATGTTGGTCATGGTTGATGGTCGTAGTGTGTTTAACCCGATGTCTTCTGGTGTGGATTGGGATTTAATCCCCGTCAGTATGGACAACATAGCTCAGATCGAAATCGTACTCGGTCCAGTTGGCACAGTATGGGGCGGCAATGCCGTAACTGGTGTTATTAACGTCATCACAAAAGAAGCGGACGGTGCGGCAAAAGGGAAGGTGTCAGCCAGTTTCGGAAACTACGATTACCGTGAATATCAGCTCCATCATGCGGACTCTGCTGGTGAATACGCAAACTACAGTCTTTACGGCGAGTTCGTTGATCACATGCCTTGGACCAGCGATGAAGCGCGTGTGCAGCCGTTTCAGCATTTCAATGTGTATACCGAGCGATTCGGTGGTCGTTTGGATTATCAGAAACATGAACATACATTGAGTGTTCAGGCAGGTGGCATTCGTTCCCGTGAAGATTACAACTGGGGTAACTTCCAGCCGAATTTCATCATGCCAGGTGCAGAGCCTATGCGTTCTTTTGAAACCGAAATGACGATGCAAGAGTACTTCGTTGGTGGCCATCATATTTTTGATCGCGCCAATGGTGACAGTTGGGAAAACGAAGTTTGGTTTACCTACAGTTCTAACGACAGTACTCATGCTAATGCCCAGTTTTTCAGAACCGATCTTGATTCACATTACACTTTCTCTGATTTATGGGGTACTGAGTTAACCCTTGGTGGCAACGTACGCCTGATTGATGAGCAATTTGGCACCTTTTCAAAGCGTGATGAGGTGACAATGCCTTATTTACGTGTAGCGGAAGACCCTGATTTTCTCAACCAGTCTTATGGCGTGTACATGAACTGGAATATTCCCGTCATGGATAAGACCAAGTTAACGCTGGGCAATCGTTGGCAATACAATAACCTGACTCATGATATCGATCCGCAACCGCAAGTTCGCTTGAGTTATGAACTTGCAAGCAACCAAAGAATTTGGGCAGGTTGGGGGAAAGCAATAGTGACGCCGTCACGCCTTGAGTTGAGTACTTATCTGCGTGAAAACCAATACATGCAGAACGTAATGTTCAGCGATAACAACTATTACGATTACTATTACAGTACGTTGCTTAAAGGCAATGAAGATCTGGATGTCGAGTCTGTATCTACGTATGAACTTGGTTATCGTTTTTGGGATGAACACCATCTGCAATTCAGCATCGGTGCCTTTTACACCCGACACGAAAACATTCGTGTTTATAAAGCAGAATCAGCGTCGCAAATCATCATTGGCGAAGGTTCATCGCCTGGTACAGTTGGCACAGTGGTAGAGCAGTACACTTCTCAGTTGGTTGATCCAATTTGGAGTGAGAGTTTCGGTGGTGAAATCGCGGTGAAATGGCAACCCCGCGATGATCTCCAAATTAATGCTAACTACAGCTATAAGCGAATTGTTGGTCATTGTGAAGGTGCTATCTGCTCAAATAATGATGCTGTAAAACGAACGATTGAAAATGAGCCAAACCACTTTGTGAATGCACAAGTAATGTGGGATATCACGCCGCAATGGTGGGTAAGTGTCAGTGGCCAATATGTTTCTGAATCGGAACTGCATGAAGATTATGAGTCGGCATTGAATCCGGTTTCTGTTGCCAATAAAGACTACAACTGGCCTGAAGTCGTTTCCTTTGATGCATCTTTAAGCTGGCAGTACAACGATTGTATGCCAGAGATTACCGCGTCGGTCGAGAACTTAGGAGCTGATCAAAGCAAAGAGTTTCCTAACAATTACAACTCTTTTGCTAATGGCACGCAATATTGGCTAACGCTAGATTGGGATTACGCCAGATGGTGAGACGATTCGAGAAGGGTTATGCTTTTAAATGGGGAATAACCTTATGGGCATTATTGAGTGCTTCGTTCGCGTTTGGTCAATATGATGATGCCGATTTGAAAGCGGTCTACTTGTACCGATTTGCTTTACTCGCCGATTGGGGTGCTACTGGCAAGCCTACTGAGCCTGTAGAATACTGTGTCTCAGAGGGGGACTCCGTCGCTGAGCATTTAAAACGCATCGTTGCTCGCAGGCCTCAGCTTTCTCGTTATTACGACCTGTCGAGCGATGTTAAGCCGGTTACTTGCCATATTATCTATATTCCACAAGCCAAGCCTTCCCAGATTGAAACGCTAAGAGAAAGTTATCCCCATTCGTTATTAATCAGCAATGGGGAAAAGTTTGTTTTGATGGGAGGCATGGTTGCATTTGTGAAAGTGAATAACCGTATCCGCCCTATGGTATCGCGCGGTCATGTGGCACCCACTCGAGTACTGCTTCGGGCACAGTTGCTTAGTATTTCGATTCTAGTCGAAGATGAGGTGGTGCCATGATTCGCTCTCGTCTCGCTCGATTGCCACTGCGTCACAAAATGATGCTTCCAACTTGGCTTATGATCACGCTGATTGTTATTGGCTTGGGGACTTTAGCTATTCAATATTTGGTGTTGGCGCAAGAATCAGCACTTGATCGAAGAACTAATATTCTTGGACAAGGCGTTGCCAATACACTTCAAGCTGCATTGATGTTTGACGATTCATACACCGCGAAAGAGCAACTGATTAACCTGAGTTTCGATCCTGATGTGATTTCGGCGTTGGTAGTAAATCAACATGATAAAACCATCGCATCTATTGAAGATTTACCAAAAGGTTGTGAATGGCAGAGCCGTACCTTGAAATGCTCGCATCTTAATGTCGTGATGCGTCATTACGATGTGGTCTTAGGTGATGAAAAGCTTGGTGCGTTAGAGATCTGGGTATCGTTAGAAAACTTACTGATCAATGAGCGCAAAATGTGGTTATCGCTTGGCGTTATCGTGCTGCTACTGTCTATGTGTGCGTGGGCGTTGGCGAAACTGCTGCATTCACTTATCTCGTTGCCGCTCTTGTCTCTGCACCGCTCCGTAGAGCATATGAGTAAAGTCGGGGTAATTCGTAAAGCACTGCCTGTTTACCATCAGGATGAAGTAGGGAAGCTGACAGAGTGCTTTAATGAAATGACCATGAGCTTGGCAGAGCGTGAGTCCCAAGTCGCGCAGGTTTTAAAACGGGTTGAGGATAAAAACCGTTATATACACAGTGCGCTCGATGCAATGCAACGCTGCGTCTTGGTGGTTTCTTCAAGTCATAGGGTGACGTACTTTAACCCTATTGCGTCTAAAGAGTTGCGAGGCATGGATGTTAACTCTGAAATCAGACGTTTGCTCGTGAGCCGCTTTGAACCTATGTCAAAAATTGAGCGGGTAATGTTTGCCATCGACACACATACGACGGTAAAAGGTGTTGAAGTTCGCAGTTTGGATAAGACCAAGCGTTATCTCATCTCTTGCAATCCAATGGACACGGAAAAGAGCAGTTTGATTCAGTTGCAAGACATTACTGAACAAACGCTTTCTGAGCAGCGACGAAAGTTGTTGGATCTGATGTTCGATCAAAACCAAGACGCAATCTTAGTGCTTAATCGAGCATTAGCCACTCAAACTCAAAACCACGCCGCGACACAGTGGTTTGGTGAAGTAGATGCGTTAAAAACGTTAGAGCTTTTGTCGCCTTTTGAAGTAACAAAGGCCGTCAAACTACGATTGCTCAAAACTGGGCACTACAAGACGCACGTAGAGCTCAAAAACCAACAAGGGCGGGTGATGCCTTGTGAGTTGAAAGTACGTGTATTGAAGAGTGAAACGGGCCGAGCAGAAGCTTTTGTGGTTTCCTTTACTGACCTCACCATTGATATTGAATTGAAGCGTTTGAACTACCAAGCGAATCATGACCCGCTCACTGGCCTTGCAAACCGCTCTAAAGCAATGCGCCGTCTGCAAGAAAAGCACGATGTTGGTGCTTCTCAGCATATCTTGTTTGTTGACTTAGATGGATTTAAAGCCGTCAATGATAAATATGGACACGCGATAGGCGATCAACTACTTAAAGTCGTTGCTCAACGCTTGATGAACTGCGTTGCTCGTAGAGATTTAGTTTCGCGTTTGGCAGGTGACGAGTTTTTGATTGCCGTAAGGGATGCGACAAGTTGTGAGTTAATTGCACAACGCATCATAGAAAGTTTATCCAAGCCATTTCAGTTTGGTGATGTAACGTGTGACATCTCTGCCAGCATCGGTGTGAGTTATTGGTCGAGAGAAGACGGTTCGACATTGGACGAAAAAATCAATGAAGCCGATATGGCAATGTATCTAGCCAAGAATAACGGGAAAAATCAGTTTCACTGTCTTAATGAAACAACATGCCTGGTTGAATAATCATCAAGGCCACACTTAACTAGTGTGACCTTTTTTTCATCACAAACTGGTGTCTAATTATACTTCTTTGTTTATTTTGGCGACGACATACCGTTTATTTGTTGTGCAAACAGTTTCGTGTTGATGATGAGATGGTAAACGCAATTTCGTTGTAGTCCAAGGTGGATAATGTTGTAAGAATATCCTTACCAACCATAAAAAATTGGCATTTAATCAATAAGATAAAATTAATTTGCCTAGTTACGAAGTTTGACATTTAAGCTGTGCAAATTAGTCTGACCTCCCAAGTTGTGGAAGTCGTTATGTTCAGCATTCTAAGAAAAACTGTTGTATTTTTTGCCGCATTCATCGGAATTGCGTCTTCAAACTATTCTCTCGCTGCGGAAGAACCAAGTGATGTCGTTGTGGTTGGCGTGATCGCACAAATGTCCGATGACCCTAATGCCGGCATCAAGGTGAACGCCTTCTATGGTATTAACCTAGAGTACCTGACGAACATTGCGAAGGTTCTCAATCTCAAGCTTATTCTGCGCTCTTATGACAACATCCCCGATATCCTCAATGATATTGAAAGTGGCAAGATTGACGGGGCCGTTGGTTTTAGTAAAACACCGGAGCGTGAGGCGCGATTTATTTTCTCTCAGCCCTTCTTCTCTAGTACCGTCGCCGTTTGGTATCGCGAAAACAGTTATTACAAACGCGACCCTAGGGAACTGCAATGGGTATGCGTGGTCGGAAGCGTATACTGCGAGTCTCTGAAAGATACGGGTGCAACCAACGTTCGAGAAGTTCAAACACGAGCGAAAGCATTTGATGAGGTGAGAACTGGTCGTGCTAACGCGCTGATCTCGACCTACGTCGCGATCAACCAATACTTAGATCAAAACGACATCGTGAATGGCTCGGTTGATATCCCAAGTTGGTTAAACGAAGAGGACGTTAGCTTTATTACCTCTAAGGAGAACCAAGCGCTTGTTGATAGAATTGACCGCATTTTAAGCTGGGAGCGCAATGGTAAAAACATTCGTTCTGTTGCATCGAAAAACCCTTATCACGTCAACGACAAGTTGCTGGTGGAATATCGCCGTGATATCAAGAACAAACAGACCATCACTTACAGCAGTAGCGAAGAGGCGTTTCCGTTTCTGTTCAGAAATGCGCACACCGGTCGTTTAGATGGCTTCCTACCGGATTTTATTGACCTCATTCAATCTCGGACGGGACTCAAGTTTGAATACTTAAAACCTAGCAGCAGCTTAAACAGCGGCTTGACTGCATTTAGTGCCGATATTGTTCCAGTCGCCTACGTAGATCATGCGCGTTCTTCAGACTGGCTCATCACCAAACCTTTCATGCACAACAACTTTGTCGCGGTTGAAGCGTTAGATGTGGACAGTCATCCACCTCACGATGCGAAATCGGGCATATTAATGAGTTTAAAGAAGCAGGGGTTGGTAAATCTAGATTCATGGAAAGAAGAGCGCTTCACACGTTATGACGATTTAAAGCAATTGCTGAGCGATTTGAAATCAGGGGAGATCGATGTCGCCTATGTGCCGGACGACATTGTTCATAGCATGATTGCGCAAGATAATATTGATGGGCTGCTTATCAGTGAAAAAGACGTCCTTACGCTCTCTATTGCTTTTGCAGTCGCAAACCACAATACCAAGTTAAAGAAAATCCTCGACAGTATCATCGACACGATCGATGCCAAAGAGATAGACAAACTTAACCGTACATACCGTAACTTCAACTTGGTCTATGGATACGGCGAAGAGCATATCTTTACCATCGTACTGTTTGTCGCGGTGGTGTTCGTCATCTTGCTTGCCATTGTTTACTTCGTTCTGGCACATCTTAAGCTAAAAGTGAACCTAGCGGAGCTCAATGCGACTAACGAAGAAAAAGAAAAGCAGTGGTTGATGGAGATAATCCAAGAGATCAACAGCATTGTCTTTATCCATGGTGAAGATAATCAGATCCAAATGAGCAACTGTTCTTTGTACCGCAATAATCGTTGTAAAGGCTGTACGATTCAAAGCCGAATAGGGGCGAAACCGCTGGTGGATAATGTAAGCGAACTGCGCCAAGTTATAGCTGGAAAGCGTATCTCGGATACAACGGCCTCTAATGCTTGTAAGCTCGGTATCCAGCATGTTTATCGAGAGCGTAAATCGATTCTTTCACCGAGTAGCAAGAAGAAGTTCGTTCTAACCGTTTTACAAGATATCACCGAGCAGAAAGAGCGAGAGTTTGCACTCATCGATGCCCAAGAAAAGGCGCAAACTGCGGTTAGAGCGCGAGAGAACTTTTTGGCGACGATGAGCCACGAACTAAGAACTCCGTTGTCTGCGGCACACGGCTTGCTAGACTTGTTGACCCGTCAGACTAACCGCGAGTCTAGTAAAGAGCTCATCACTCAAGCGATGCGTTCTCTTAATCACTTGAACCTATTGGTGGATGAAGTACTTGATTACTCCAAGCTTGAAGCAGGTCAATTAAAAGTCACTCCGACCAAAACCAATGTGGTGACAACCCTCAGTGATGTTGTGCGTAGCTTTGAGCCAAAAGCCGTAAGTAAAGGCTTGGATTACCGTGTGACTTTCAAACCGTTTGTGAATCCTTGGTTGAAAGTTGATGCCGTGCGTTTGGTTCAGATCACCACAAACTTACTATCTAACGCGGTGAAATTTACCACCGATGGTGAGATCAGCGTCAGCGTTGCAATGAATGAAGGGAAGTTGATCCTGAAGATTGCAGACACGGGTATCGGCATGACGGAGACACAGCTTGACGGCATTCTCCAACCGTTCGTGCAAGCTGATGACACGATCACACGTAAATACGGTGGCACAGGACTCGGGTTGAGCATTGTTGACCGTCTTGTGGAATGCATGGGCGGGGATCTCTGCATCGATTCCCAATTCGGCTTAGGTACGACAATGGTCGTGAAGCTACCAGTGGTTTTCTGCGAAGCCGAACCGCAAGCGGCCATTCGTTATACCTTCTCACCAACTTTACCTGCGAATGTGCGTGACTGGTGTCTAGTTTGGGGGATGGAGTCTACGGATGTAGCGCCATGCTTAGCGGGTAAGTTTTCATCTCAAGGTAAATTCCAAGGTCTCAATTTGGTGTGTGGGGAAAATCGAGAATGTGAGCTTTCTCCTTCTGATGCCAAGTACCCCGACACTCTTTTGGCGCTGTTAACACAAGATTGTTCATTGAAGCCAAAGCAAACTAAAAGACTCAGTGATGTGTATTGGAAGCACGGTTCGGTTTTGGTTGCAGAAGATAATCCGATTAACCAAAGCGTGATTACGATGCAACTGCGAGAGCTTGGCATCGAGCCTGTGATCGTCAGCAACGGGCTAGAAGCGTGGCAATACGTTAACCATGACGATCAAGTGATCTTAGTGCTGACCGATTTCCATATGCCAGAGATGGATGGCTTTGAGCTAGTGAAGAAGCTTAAAGCAACACCAGAGCATGCTTCGATCCCTGTAATTGGCGTGACGGCAGAGGATTCTCGCTTAGCCAATGAGCGAGCAAAAAATATCGGGATTGATGACATCTTATACAAGCCTTATGACTTAGAAAAACTCAAGTCGAAGCTGCTGCCTTACCTCGGTCAAGAAAAAGAGACGAAATGGCCTGAGTGGATCGAGAAGTTCAGAAAGCAAGATGCGCATGAGATCGCGAAAGTGTTTAAGAGCTCGATGACACAAGACGTTTCCAACTTAAAGCAAGCAGAAAGCAAGTTAGAGAAAAAACGCATTATCCATGGCATTAAAGGCGCGCTCGGTGCCATTGGCGTTAGCATCTTAGCCGAACAGTGTGTCGAAGCAGAGCAGGCGAGCGACGCCGATTTTGAATCACATGTTACTGGCCTTATCGATCGAATCGAACAAGAAATCAACCTCGCAGAACATTGGATAAAAGCTCATGAATAAACCACTTAAAGCGATGGTGATTGATGACCATCCACTGCAAATTACTCTGTTAAAGCAAATGTTGCAGCGTCACGACGTAGACGTTGCGTCATTCGATGACGTAGACAAAGCCATTGCACACGCAAAATCGATAAATATCGACATAATCTTCTGTGATCTGCAAATGCCAAACAAAGATGGCATCGACATGATGGAAATGCTTAACCAGATTGGTTATCGCGGCAAAGTCGTGCTGGTCAGTGCGATGGAACTGACAATTGTCACAGCTGTGCGTGCTATGTGTGAGACGTTCAGTTTTGAAGTACTGGGTAAGTTACTTAAGCCTTACGATGAAAGCCAAGTCGTCGAAATGCTAAGAAGATCGGGACTTGAACCGGCCAAAACAACGCATTTCCAACAAGATATCTGTGTTCAAGACCAAGAGTTCTTGTTCGCATTGGCTGAGGGTAAAGTCAAAAACTACTACCAGCCTTTAGCAGATGCCAACTCAGGCGAGATTATCGGTTATGAAGCGCTTGCTCGTTGGTTTCATCCAATTTACGGTGTGCTCGCTCCGCATAATTTCCTTTCGATTGTGGAACGCTGTCACTTATCAGCAGAGTTATTTGATGCAGTGTTTAGCAACGCGTTATACGACATGAAAAATCGCGGACTCAAGCAACATGTCTCGCTCAATGTCGATCATGACAATTTAGAAGATGCGGAATTTGCGAACCAATTTATCGCCCGTTGTCAGGCGCATGGCATCAGTCCAGACCGATTTACGATAGAGATAACAGAGCGAGACACATTTCAAACTAGTCCAGCGCTCTACAAGAACCTACTTAAATTTCGAATGAATGGAGTGACGATCAGTATTGATGATTTCGGTACCGGATCATCCTCGTTAGAAAAGCTTGCTCAATTGCCTTTTAACGAGCTGAAAATCGACCGTTCATTCGTTCAAGGGTTAGTTCATGACCCGAAAAAGAAAAACATAGTGTTAGCGATATGCGCACTAGCAAAAAGCTTAAATATTAGCGTCGTCGCAGAGGGGGTGGAAGATGAGGTGACGCTAGAGGCCATGCGCCAATATACCGTTGATGTGTGCCAAGGCTATTACATCGATAAACCTATGCCATTAGAAGCAATAACGATATTGAATTAAAAGAATGATGAATAAAATGAACTGCTTGATCTTTGATGATCACCCACTGGTTTGCATTGCTATTAAATCCTTGGTCGAAAGCCTAGGCATTGCAAATGAAGTTATGACGGCAACAAGCTCAAAAGACGCACTAAAAACACTGAAAGAATCGGATATCGGTTTGCTCATTTTGGATGTGAATCTCGCGGATTGTGATGGGTACGATTTTTATAAGCGTATTACATCTCACGGTTTCAGTGGCAAAGTCATCTTCTTCTCTGCTGAGACCAGCCACATGTATAGCCAAATGGCGTTTCGCTCGGGCGCTGATGGTTATGTATGTAAGTCCGAAAACCATGAAATTTTGAAAGATGCGATAGAAGCCGTAGCGAAAGGGTACTCGTTCTTCAAATTCAAACAAACGGTAGAAGAACATCGAAATGTACCGACGTTATCCAGCCGTGAAAGCGCCGTAATGAAGTTACTACTGCAAGGAAAGAGTAACCGAGACATCGCGGATGTCCTGTCTATCAGTGACAAGACCGTTAGCACCTACAAGCGACGCGTTCTGGATAAGTTCAACGTAAAAAACATCGTTGAACTGGCAAAAGTTGTGAGCACTTAACAGGAGAAAGGATGAATTTATAAACATCTATTTGTCTTTTTTCTTTGCCACGCTTTTGTTTACAACCTCAATGACCATGATTGGCGCTATGCTGATTTCTCATGAGGTAAAACAATTTAAGCTCTACACTCAGGGAATTTCTAAGACTAAGCAAAAGGTAACCATGCTTGGTCTGCTCATGGAGTCTGAATTGGCCCGTTACGAGGGGAAATCGGCAAAGGAAATTGCAGAGCTTACGGAGTTTAGCTTCCAAGATGCAGTTTATGCGCTTGAAGTAGGAAGTGAGCTAGATTATGTGGAATCAGTCGTGCGAAAAGTTATACATGAAGCCGAAGGCTACCTATCAAACGTTTATGAACGAATCGACGTTGTGCTTTATTTTCGCTCCTATACCGCTAACAAGCTTATTCTTGAAAATCCTACGAAGAACTCAAGAATTTAGCTGCCCCATTTGATATTGGTTGGTGTAAAGAAACTAACCACTGCAACAAGTGAGCTTCCACGAAAGCCTTGTCGAACGTTCGATTTATACACAAAACGACGATGGCACATTCGCTTATGAGTTTGTTGAAGAGCCGGGTGAATGGCGCGAAGAAATGTACTCAGGTAAAATCAACGGCAGTTTCTCATCTTCTGCACACCGACAAGGATTAACCACCAGCCAGATTGCGAACATTACGCGTGTACTTCGTGACAAAGTGAATTTTGCTCGCGAGCTGCGTGCTGGTGATAGCTTTCATGTGTTGGTGCGTCGTCAGTACGTTGATGACCATTTGACCGGCAATACCGAAGTGCGGGGCATTGCCATCAAGATGCGTGGCAAAGACGTAGAAGCGTTTTTGGCTGAAGATGGGCGCTTATGACCGTGATGGAAACAGCTTAGAGCAAGCCTTTAACCGTTATCCAGTCGACAAACAATTCCGACGTATTACGTCTCCGTTTAACCCGAACCGAAGACACCCTGTAACGGGCCGAATTCAACCGCATAATGGTACCGATTTCGCGACGCCTGTGGGTTCGCCAGTTTACTCAACGGGTGATGGCAAAGTGATTGCTGTTCGTAACCACCCTTACGCAGGTAAATACTTGGTGATTGAGCACAACAGTGTGTACAAAACTCGTTATCTGCACTTGAGCCGTTTCTTAGTCAAGAAAGGCGAACACGTTAAACGTGGGCAACAGATTGCGCTTTCGGGTGCGACAGGTCGTTTAACAGACCCACACTTGCACTTCGAAGTACTCGTGCGCAACCGTGCAGTGGACTCGATGACCGCCGATTTTCCGCTGGCGAGTTCGATTCCAAACAAAGACAAGCCTACGTTCTTAGCACGAGTTTCTGAATTTGATGACATGGTTGCTACCGAGCAAAATGCAAGCAACGCAAAATCGAGCGAGGGTAAAAAGACGTCTTAGACTGTTTTCATAGATCAATGAACAAAGGCAGGCTTCGGTTTGCCTTTGACCATAAAAAATCGAATCAAGCGGAGGTGGAAATCTTCGATCTAGAAAGCTTGCATGGCCAAGAGTACAAAAGCCATTCACCTCAAAAACCGCATCGCATTACCTACTTTATGGCGACCAAAACGCGATTTCATACATCAACGCAAACAAGTACATTCAGCATAACCTTGCGGTGGCTGACGGATTGTTTTTCGTTTTAGCGAGTTATATACCCAATAATAGTTCGAAAATAAATCAATGTGACACAGTTGTAAAATAGAAATAGTTTTGCCTTGGCTTTTATTTGTACAGAAATTAACGACATTAAGTGATAACCGGATTATTAATGCCTTTTTGAAATATGAATAGAATTAAGACTCTATTTTTTCTCTTTTGTATTTTTGTTGTAGCGCGTGAAAAATGTGTGACTTTAATTCAAAATAATATTTTAAAATCGATTTATCTGAGTTTCTTCGCTTTTATATTTATCTTATTTATATTGGTTATTAAATGATATGAGTTATATTCTTTGCTTATTTGTTGTGGGAAAAATACTACAACAAAAACAGTTAAGTTAATGTTTTACGGTTTTATTTAACCCAGTGTTTGTTGTTTTTGTTGAATGTGAAACGAGGCTTTTGTTGCTAACTTGCTGTTATATTTCTAGAAGTTGCTGTCTATTTTCTCAAAGTGACGCCTTTCTTTTGATTGTAACAAAGCTGCTGTGAATTAAATTAAAATAAGCTAATTAAGTTTATCCTTTAACATGAATTTAAACTCGATTGATATAATAATCAGCTTTATGAAATGTGGTGGTTATTCGCTATGAAAGATAAAGTTTGATATTTATCCCAGAAGTAAGAAGGAATTTTTGCCTTGGTTGTTTTTATTTGTAAATTAAGTGTACTTGCAAAAAATAAATGAACCGTTAATTGCAGGTCTTTGTGCAGTACCTAAATAATTAATATAAGACTAAGGACTTAATGGTGACAATATGTCAAAACTAGATTCTGGCCAGTACCAGAAAGCGATTCCGCACGCCCAAAATAAGGCATTCAAACCTAAAAATGACTCACCTCAACGCCAAAGCAATACGTCACAACATTATGACGCGCTCAGTAAATGGTTACATTGGATAATGGCGGTGATCATAATCTACGCCACGATTGCTGGTTATGGCATGTTGTTTGTGATGGATATGCCACAACTGTTTCATGTGTTGTCGACGCTCAATATGTCATTCGCGACCATTGCATCCGTGTTGTTAATCGTACGTTGGGGTTGGTCATTCTTTCGAAAGACACCGGAGTTACCAAGCACGATATCTAGTACGCAGAAAAGCATCGCTAAATTGGCCCATGGCACCATCTATCTTGTGATGTTTGTTGTCTTTGTCAGTGGCTTTTTGATGCTTAAGCACGAGTACCCATTCTTTTGGCTGTTTACCATTCCAAACCCAATTTCTAATGCCGAAGTGAATGAGTTTTTCTTTATGGTTCATCGAGTTGGTTGTGCCACATTAGCAACGCTGGTGGCGTTGCACGTTGCGGCGGCATTGAAACACCACTTCGTGAGTAAGAATGATGTGTTAAGAAGCATGGCGCTAAGTACGTCCAAGCAAAATTGATAGCAGGGAAACGGGCGCTTTAAAGCGCATTGAATAAAGCGGTTTAAACCACAAGAAAAAAGGCTTGGTGAGCCTCCAAGCCTTTGTTTCGCGTTATCAAGCCCTTTTGGGCTAAATAACTACTTTTTAAAGGTGAGATTTAGAGTGAGTGGAACTCGGTCTGAAATCTTAATACCACCAACCGTTGCTGCTAGGTTTGTTAAGTTTTCAGTTGGGATACCAAAACCTGAAGCGCCAATAATGACAGGCGCACTTGAGCTAACCATCAAAGTATCGCCAGCATTGAGTACCACAACAGGGAATTCTACCGACTTGGTCTTACCAAACAGCGTCACTTCAGCAGGTACTTTAAGCTTGTGAGAGCCTTCACCTAGCGCTGTCCAATCGACTTTACCGACAACTTTCACAGGGGCATGTTTTGCGGATTCGAAGAAGATTTCGTTGAGTCGCGTATTACGGATTGGAATGCCTGTTTCAATGCTGTTTAGGTCGATAGATACATCAAATTGTCCTTCGCTGTTAAGCGTGCCTTTGAGGGCATCGATGGTCGCGGGTTCAACAACAAACTGATTTTTGATGGTAGCAAAGCTGACTGAGGAGAATTTTGAATCTAGCGTGTAGTTATCAGCAGCGAACGATGCACCTGAAAATAGCGCGAGCGCGATGCTTAGGGTGGATAAAGTCTTTCTCATTATTATTAACCTTATATACGTTGAACAACGGTTCTACTTGATAGTAGTTCGGATTTATAAAAGTTAATAAGGAATTAAATCGATTGATTTCGATGTTTTTTTCGATGTGATTATGCGCTCATTAATGATGATTTTATATCAATGTAACTGATGCCATTTACGCTTTTTATGTCAAAAATGTGCTAATTATCAATGGCTTATTAAGTGGGTGTGAATGTGTGAACCTATTTCTAACTGATGATTCGCGACTTGCTTAGGTTGGTTGGCTCTATCTGGGCGGGCTCTTTTATCTTGCATGAATTGGGCTTGCTCGACGGTAAAAAGCTCACAACGAACCCTGATGCTAAAGCGGTGTTAAAGAGCATGGGAGGTGACGTTCAAGATGTTCCTTTGGTTGTTGAGGGTAATATTGCAACGGCGGGTGGTTGTTTATCATTGATGTACCTCATTGGTTGGGTAGCGGAGTGCCTCTTTGATTCTGATAAGCGACGTGAAATCCAAAATCAATTGATACCAGCAGGGCAGTTGGAGATGTTCGAGTTTCTGATCGCGAACACAATCATGGAAGCAGAAGTGCTTAACAACGTGACTTACTCAGCGGAATAAACAATAGCTCTGATTTTCCCTTTGTGACTGACCACAAACTTGTTCACTAAACCGTTGAATGTACGGGGAAGTGTACTAGGTTTTATATGAGTGCTTGTTTTATGAAACCGTTGTCCTTTAAGCCAATGGTCTTCCATTAAGTGCGGATAAATACTGTGTTGGGTCTATTCACGCGTCATCGATTATCGAATTACCGATGAATAAGAATATGGCGCGAAACCAAAGGGAAAAACAGTGAGTAATTCAAACGAAAACCTAGAAAAAGTGTTGGCGAAGGCATTCACAACTTCTTTGATACGATTCTCCGTCACAACGCTTATCGTCATTGTATGCTGGTGGGCGTTTTTACCATTTTTACCAATCTTACTCTGGGCGTTAGTGTTGGCTATCGCGCTCTATCCAGTAAAGTTAGTCATCGAAAGCAAGCTCGGGCTTAGCTCGGCTCGTTCCGCAACGCTGATAGCGATTATTGGTGTCCTAATTCTTGGTACGCCAACAGCAATGGTTGGTAACTCCTTTGCTTCGAAAACACTCGGTGCATTTGAATCGTATCGAGATGGCACTTTGGTCATTACCAAGCCCGCGGACAGCGTCAAAACTTGGCCTTTAGTCGGTGAAAAAGTTCATGCCGTTTGGTTCGAAGCGGCTAACGATCTTCCGGAGTTCATAGAGAAGCGACAACCTCAAATAAAAGGCTTCTTCAGTTGGTTCGTTGATAGTGCGACGGGAGCGGCGAAGAGCGTGTTTATGCTGATAGGCGCGATCATTATCGCCGGTATCATGCTCGCTTGGGCTCAACCTGCTGCAAAGTCGATACGTAAGATTTTCATTAGCTTCACCGATGAGGTGAGAGGGCCAGATTTACATCAACTCACCACCGCCACCATCAGACAAGTGGCCGTAGGAATAATCGGTATTGCTTTTTTAACCGCAATGGCTTTCGGTGCTGTCGTTGCATTATCCGGCGTACCTGCCGCCGCTTTGTTTACACTCATAGCGCTGATCTTTGCGATTGTGCAATTGCCAGTGACCATTATTGCGTTAGTTGCTGTCGGTCTTTTGTGGGCAGGAGATAGCGGCACGGTTCATAACGTCATTTTTACTGTTTTGCTTATTGCTGCAAGTTTGATTGATAACTTTTTAAAACCATTGATCCTCGGGAGAGGCCTAGAGGTGCCAATGCCGATTGTGTTGATTGGTGCTATTGGCGGCATGATGTCTGGCGGTATTTTGGGGATGTTTATTGGTGCAGCATTCCTGGCGGCGGGTTACCAAGTGTTTATGAAGTGGGTAGATACAGAGACCCAAGATGTTGTAGAAGCAATAGAAACGACGGAAGTAAAAGAGGAAGAGCAAAAGCAATAGCTCACATTCTTTACCAGTATAAAAGACGGCTCACATGGCCGTCTTTTAAGTCTTGTGACCTTGCTGTGATTCGATTTGGTGACAAATATAAACAGTGGAGTGCGGCATTTGATGAGGTTTCTGTACCGCTTTAGATAAGCCTTACATCACTTTGCATGCTGAGAACATTGTCCATGTACTTAAAGAAGTTGATGCTTCAGCCCTGGCATGGGCAACGACACCAGAACACATTATTGAATTAATTGCATACACGGTAACTCCATAACTGAAAAAAGACCTCCATCACGGAGGTCTTTTTGAATTGCGCTGTTAATGTCACTGAGACAAAACTTAGATATTCACGACGACTTTACCAATCGCTTGACCACTGGCTAAACGCTCATGCGCAGCGCCAGCTTGCCCAAGGGTAAACTCTTGTTCATCAAGAACTGTTTTTAGTGCGCCAGATTCTGCAATCTTTGCTAATTCTTTTAGGATTATGGCGTGTTTGCGTCGACCAACATTGTGGATCATCGGAATAAGCATAAATACCACGTGCAATGACAGGCCTTTCATGTGAACGGTACTTAAATCTTGCTCATGCAAAGACACGGTTGTTGCAACTTGGCCGTTGAGTTTTGCTGCATCAAACGAGTTAGTTAGGTTTGCACCGCCAACTGAATCGAAGACCACATCAAAGCCAGCACCAGAGGTGTGTTTCGCAACGTAATCGGCTACCGACTCAGTACGGTAATCAATCGCGGTTGCACCAAGCTCGGTAATCAGGTCATTCTTCACACCAGTAGAACCAGTTGCGAAGACTTCGGCACCCATGTGACGAGCAAGCTGCAGTGCGATGTGTCCAACACCACCTGCGCCGCCACCCGTGCATGAGATTGGTTTCTTCGGCAGTATGTTTATCGGCGGGGCGGAAAAGTCCAAAGAATTTGGCTTTCATTATCGAAACCGAGCGGAAGAGCTGGGATGTGCATTTCTTGATGCCGGAACCGTGGTGGAATCTTGTCCGAACGAAGGAATTCATTGGCAACAAGACCAGCATGAGAAATTGGCTAAAGCACTGCAACCTATGGTGTTAGCCGCGTTTCAAAAATCATAGACGTTAAGAGGTTACATAGAAAACAGGCTTTTCGTCTAAGGAAAAGCCTGTATTGAAACGGGGTGAGAAGCAGGGCGACTATGCCTGTGCCCTAAAGGCGGTGACGTAAGCAGTTTGGTGCTTTACCCATGCGTAGAGTGCTTACGCCGAGACTAAACCGCTGTCTGGGCTTTCGTGTGCTGGAATTCTATGTATCCTTACGGGACTGCCTTTTACGTGCGCCCACATCTGCAACAACCTCCGCCTTTAATAGGCCTACGTGAAAACATGACACCAATTGCAAGCATCGCAATACAACTTAGGAAAATAAGAACGGTAAGAACTAAAGTCATAACACCACCTCCTATAAATCGCTGTATTGTCATCTTTCTCCAATTTTATAAACAACACAATGGTCGTTTTGTAACCACTTATTATTTTTATCAATAGTCAGACCTTTTTGAAAAACTTGGTTGGGATAGAATAGAAGACGCTTACGACCTGTCTGGTTATGTGACAAAGGTGTACCGTAAGTCTTTAGAAAACATCTAGAATCAACAGGAGTAGGTTTCTAGATTATCGATTAATTAGTGTCCGAAGTAAGCAAGGAAGCGAAAATGCTATGGATTGTGACAAAGTACTTAACCACCGCCGCGATTGTGGTTCTCATTTCTGAAGTTGCGAAGCGAAGTGATAGATTAGGTGCGCTCGTGGCTGCATTGCCAACCGTGACCATATTGGCGTTGGTATGGATGTATATCGAAGGGCAAGGCACAGAGAAGCTGTCTAACCACGCGTTTTATACCTTTTGGTTTGTTGTACCAACACTGCCAATGTTTCTTCTTTTCCCTTATTTACTGAGCAAGTATTCCTTTTGGGTTACCTTGCTTATTAGCTGTGTTGTATCCGTAATTTGTTTTGCGATAACGAATTTGATCGCGAAACAATTTGGTATCAACTTGCTTTAAGCTCGTCTTTCTTTTGGCTTTGTATCCATTGACGAGCTGACATACCAGATACATTTTGGAAAGCACGAGAAAAGCCCGAGTAGCTGTTGTATCCCACCTCGTCAGACACCCAGTTGAGCGGTTTATTTTGCAGTATTAAAGACTGGGCGACGGATACACGCCATTTTTGTACATAATCTCCAGGAGTCTCCCCAACGGCTTGTTTGAACGTCTCAATAAACTGAGTACGAGACATGGCCGCCAATGATGCCAATTCATTAAGATGAAAATGACGGGCAGGGAGCTGATGAATGGCGGTCATAACGGGAGCTAGACGTGGGTGGGCGAGCGCAGCAAACAAGCCGTGTTCAATTTGCTTTTCCTCGATAAGATAACGAAAGATCAATGCCATTAAGGTATCGCTCAGCTTATCCAATAAAAACTCTTGTCCGATGCCATTTCCCCTTGCTTCCGAAGACAGCATATCCAAGACCGGAGTTAGGCTCGGCACCGCATTAAAAGGGATAACGACGACATCCGGCAAGACAGACAATAGAGGGTTGATCTGCCCACCTCGATAATCCACATTGGCGCAAACCAATTCTGTTTCTTCGTTTCCTTCAATTCTATGCGGCGTATTGTTTGGCAAATAAATGATGCAAGGCTCTGTTAGCTTTTGAGCCTTCTCATTTGCGCTTGTTAGTATCAATTCGCCAGCATTCAAAACATGCAAATGGCCTCGGTTACTGTGCTCTGCTTGGAACGAGGAGATGCCACACAAGTGTCCAGAATAGAAAACACCTGTGCGTATTGAGAAATGCTTCATCAGCTGTGACAACAGATCCATGTTACCTCCGAACGATTCGCGTACTTTTTTGGTCTTTTGTCCCTTTATAGACCGGAAGAGTTAGCTAATTTATTCACACAAGGCAAACAAACACAGACAAGGAGCTTACTATGTCACGCATTAAATCAACTGGTCGAAAACTCACTTTAATGACCGCTTTACTCGGAACCAGTTTTTCACTGATGGCTGCGGATGTAGGCATGAGCGTTGATGCAAATGATCTCGCTATCAAGGGTTACGACCCGGTGGCTTATTTCACGGATAATGGCCCGACTCAAGGAAAGGCCGAATATTCAGCGACGTACAACAATGCGATTTATCACTTTGTGAATGCTGCAAACCGAGACCAGTTCAAAGCTGATCCTCAAGCGTATGCACCGCAATACGGTGGTTACTGTGCATTCGGTGTCGCGATGGGCAAGAAGTTTGAAACTGACCCAGAGGCTTGGAAGATTGAAGGTGGCAAACTGTACTTAAACTTGGATAAATCGGTACAGAAGCGCTGGTTAGAAGATACGCAAGGCTTTATTCAAGATGCCAACACCAACTGGACAACGATTAAAGTTGTTGATGCAGATAAGCTGTAACGGACGTCGTTTTTATCCTTTCCTCACATATTCAAGGCGAGCCAATTGGTTCGCCTTTGTGTATTGGGGCGAAGGAACGAGCGTTTATAAGTTGTTATTTACCCAAGGTAGAAGTGATACATTTGTCACGAAAATTGATTTATTCCCAATCGAATTAGTTAGATAGGTTGTTTTATAAATGCAGGTAGGATTATTGTTGTCGAATAATAATTTATATCAATAACAATCAGTTGGAACCTATCAGACATGAAAAACAATCTTTTCAAAAAACTTCAAGTACTCACCGTTATTGCAATGGCTTCTTTGACGGTGGGATGTTCATCTATGGATGCACATGCGAGAGGGGGTTACGGTAAACCATTTTCCGGTACAGCGTTGTCCGTTGCGCGTCAGCCATGCTTCTTGGATGGTTCAGCCGTGTCTTACGCTTTATATCCTATTTCTTTTGTTGATATGCCTTTGTCATTGGTTACTGATGTTGTATTCCTGCCTGCTGATTTAATCATGTTATTTACTCCAACGACCAGCTACGGCAGTGTTTTGTCACAAGGTTGCCCAAGTGGCAGTATGATTTAGTTGCTTTGCTTCATTCTATTATTAACTTTTAGGAATAATCGTTATAACTTCCAGTACTAAAGGGCTGCGGATAATATTGGTTTCAGTTGTTAAGAGTATTCCTACAAGCCTTTAATTCTGGAGGGAAAGCAAATGAAGAAAGCTCTAATTTGCGTAGCGCTAACTTTACCTGCATTTCACGTGTTCTCTGCGCCAACAGACATCAACTCGCTTGAACGTATCGACTACGGAAACTATCAGTTTTATCAACCATACATTGAAACGGTACACACGGTAGATTTGATTGCACCGCCACCAGCAGAAGGCAGCAAACAAGATCTCGAAGATAAGCGTGTGGGTGCTATCGACTTTTCAGTTGATGACCCAGCGAGAATGGCTCAAGCGACACAAGACGCACGTATTACTCCAGAATACTTTGCCAAGATTTATGGTGATGTATTGGGCGTGAAGATTACGAAGGAAGACACCCCAGCGATGTATACCGTTTTAGGGCGCAGCATTGCTTCTTTTGGTCTTGCGACATCAGACTCTAAAAAGCACTACAATAAAGCGCGTCCATTTGCGGTAAACGGCTTACCTTCTTGTACACCTTATGCCGAAGACTACCTATCTAAAGACGGATCTTACCCTTCTGGTCATACAGCATCAGGCTACGGGGTTTCACTCGTTGCGGCAGCAATTGCGCCGAACAGTGCAAAAGCACTGACAGAGAGAGGTGCGGATTACGGCTACAGCCGAGTCGTTTGTAACGCACACTGGATGAGTGATGTAGAAGCAGGGCAAAAAGTGGCGCACATCGTGTTTGATAAGTTAAAGGCAGATAAACAATTTGCTGAGGACTTACATGCTGCGCAACAAGAGTACATTGCGCTAACCCAATAACGATAAATCGACACAGCTACAGGCGGCCACAGAGCCGCCTTTTTCATTTTTCGCTCTTGCTCTATATAGACTTCAAAAAACGGCTGAAATCATTTCTTGACCTTAAGTTAGCTTGAGGTTTTATCTTCGTAACCTCAAACAACAATCCACCAAAATCGGTAAGAAACCAATCGGAAAAGGAATTTCTATGAATCTAAATCAAGTGCTGTTAACCGTTAAAGACATCAAGTCATCTATCGAGTTTTATAAAAAGCTAGGGTTCAAATTGATTGTTGAAACGGAAAATTATGCGCGCTTTGAGTGCCTTGACGGAGATGCAACTTTTTCACTTTATCTCGGTGATTCAGAATCAAAAAGCAACAGCGTGATCTATTTTGAACACGAAGATCTTGATGCGTTAGGTGATCAGGCGCAGTTGATTGGTGAATATGGCTTCTATCTGTCCGCGGCTTTTGTTTTGATTGCGTGGATTAAGAAGCTCAAACACAACGTCTTTCAGCTCACTCATAAAGTCTTTCCATATCTTTACCTGCTTTTAATGCTGCACATGGTGATGTTCTTTGATGCAAGCCTATGGTTAACCGTTACCGGCGCTATCCTTCTGTTGGTCAGCGGGTTAGCAACGGTAGGATGCTTGATTACCATCTTAGGTTTGAATGGTAAGAAGAAACGTTATCCCGCCAAGGTTAGTAGTATCAAATCAATCAACGGCGGAATTGAAGTGGAGCTTAAAGTACATGAGCCTCAGTTTACGTATCAGCCCGGTCAGTTTGCATTCATTGGATTTGATGATAAAGAACGGCCGCATCCATTTAGTTTGGCGTCAGCTCATAGCGACAACGGCCAGGTGCGATTGCTAATCAAAGCCAATGGTGATTACACGCGTTCATTAATGGAAGCGCTTGAAGTCGGACAAAAGGCTCAGATAGAAGGCCCATACGGTTGTTTCAATTTCCAAGATGATACAGAGCAACAAATTTGGTTTGCAGCAGGTATCGGCATCGCGCCATTTTTAACCGCAATTGAAGCGATAGGGACAGCAAAGTCGGTAACGCTTTTCTACAGCTATCGAGAAGAAGACAAGGTGCTTCTGGATGAACTACAACGCAGAGCAAAGGAAGCGGGCGTAAAGCTATACATGAGAAATACAAGTGAAGAAGGGCGTTTCACTAACACGGAAGTCATTGAGCGCATAGCAAATGTGGAGAGCAGCAGTGTGTGGTTTTGTGGGCCTTCCGAACTGGGTAAGGCGCTTGAGAAAGCATTCACCAATATCGGTCTACCAGCCAAGTCATTCCATCGAGAGTTGTTTGAGTTTAGATAGAAACAATTGAACTCTGGGCTAACAATCGATAAGGCGAACCAAATGGCTCGCCTTATTTTGTTTTTGCTGCAAGGGCTTAGAAGATCGCCTGTTTTTTATCTTTGATATAGAAATAGACGCTGATAACGATGAACAAGAACGTGAAATAGTAGAAGAACGAAGACAGCGATGCGATAAAGTCAATGTGTTGTTCTATCTGTGCTTCGGTGGAGCTTTGTGAGAGTAGTTTGTAGTAATAGGCATAGAGCATACCGATTAAGCCGTAGCCTAAATTGAACATCAAACCTTTGAAGCTTAAGACTGTCGCTCGGTTGTGAGATTCTGTTTTCTTGTTCAAGTGATAGCTGATGAAAATGTTCATGGTCATGATAATAAAGATCAGAATCAGCGCAGGAATCACCCCGTATATTGACCAGCCTAAGCTTATCCAATAGTAGGTCGCCATTGTTGCGATGCCCATGACTAAAATGAACGTCTTCGGTGCCATACTCTCTGCCAAACGACGGCTTTGCCCAGCTAAGATAATCTGCAAGAGGCTAATGCCAGCGCCGATTAAACCAAAGTAGATAATTGGAATATCAATCGCACGGTAGTACTGACTGTTCATGGTCAAAAACATTCGTGAAGTGTGCTCGAACAAACTGTAGTAGAGCAGAATGAACAGCACATAAGGCGTAGACAATACCCACTTGGCGGTGTTGAGTGTGAGCTTCATGCTGGCCATGGTTGAAGCCAACTTGCTTTCACTGCTTGGTATTACCTTTTTCTCTTCTCTCATGCTGAATGCGGCGTAGATAGCGATCAACGCAACAAACAAAGTCGCGTAAACAGGGATGCGCATGATGTCTTGTGTGGTTTCTGGTTTGTCGAATCCAAGGAACTGATACACGTTGGCCATAAAGTTCACGTCGTACATGGCAGCGCCTACAAGTGTGACCACAATACCCACGCTAGAGGCAATACGAAGTTGAATCTGCAACACTCTCGGCCACAATTCCTCTTTGTCTTGCTCCTTTAATGTGTCGTAAGCCAATGCTTCATCTGCGCCACTTGCTAACGCCATCGCTAAACCGCTCAGCACTCGGTTAATCAAAAACACAACGAAAACAAAAGTGGGATTCCCTGTAGGGACAAAGGCGATCATTGCGATTTCGATGAACATGACGATGGACGACAGCACCACCAGTCGTTTTCGCCCTAAGGTATCGGCAAAAGCGCCGGAAGGGACTTCCGCAAGTACAATCGTCGCTGCCCAAACAACATTGAGCATGGCGAATTGAGATAGCGTTAATCCGTAATCCAAATAGAGCAGGGTAAATACGGGGTAATAGAAGCGCGCAAAGTAACTGCTTCGGAACATGAGGAAGCAGCGAACGTTACGGATTTTGAGGATTTCTTTCAGCGTCATGAAACATTCAGCAATATGAATAACATAACGTTATGTATAAACCTTTTTTAGATTGATGGGAAAGGTCTGTGCTTTGAAATCGCGAGATTTTTCTGAATAGTCGCTATTCCTTAGTTAACGACTCAACGCGTCACCCAGTGGACGAAAATACGCTTGAAGCGCTTCATATATCGCGTTTCTGTGTGCGATATCTGGGTAAAGAGGCAGGGTGTCCGGCTTCGTTGTGCCAGAAACTAGGTATGCGTTTTCAATGCCAGAACAAGACTCCACAACGGCTTCAAATGCTCGTGCCATCATCTCGGTGGGTTGTGAAAAGTAGCTTGAACCCATCGCTTGGTCTGCTCTTACACTTCGAGATACATAATCGTGTCTATCTTGGCCGTCTGGCGTGAGCAATGTGGCGTCAAAAATCTTCAGTAATCGCTCGTTAAGTGGGTGCGGGAAATGATCGGCATTTTTCAGCCAGCAATCACTCGCAAATAAGATTTGGCGCTGCGGCCCCGAACGATCCCCAATGTCGAAAGCTTTCTCGGCAATGTAATGATCGAACGCATGCCAAAACTCATGAGCAAGCGCACCTGCACCGGCATTCTTTGCCAAGGCTAATTCACGTTGATTTGGTGCGTAATGTGCTTGAACCCCTTTGCGGCCACCAGTACCAAAAGCAAGGCTCAAATTACCACGAAGTCCAATCGCCGAAGGCGGTAGCGCAAGGATGTACGCTAAGTCTGCGAGAGAATCGAATATTAAGTTTGCCGCGAGATCTTTTTCTTCATTGTTCACCCACTTACCAATACGAATTCCGCCGATGCCAAATGTCTCTTTGATGTCGACAAACGACACCTGGTCGCCATGGCGATAATCAGGGCCTTTACGCGTTTTGTATTTAAAACTGGTTAACTGCAAGACATGCCTCGAAGTGGTGCTGAAGGAGTGGAAACTTATACTCAAAACATAAGACGTCAGATTATACCGAAATTGAGGGCAGAGTCGGAGATTTCGTCCTATCTCGTTTTACGCAGGCTCGCGAACTTCTCCAATCCATCTACACTAAAACTAACACGCGATTTATTCGCTTTGATTTTCAATAGCTTTGATGTGATTCCATCCAATGGATTCGAGTCACCGAAATACGGATATTTTATGTGGCAAACATTTCTGGTTTTTAAGCATGATTGGGAGATTTCGCCGTGGACCCGTTAACGCAAGGGTTGGTTGGGGCGTCATTGTCTCTATCAGTAAGCAAAAAACAACACTTGGTGGCGGCAGGTGTCCTTGGAATGCTTGCTGGTATGGCACCAGATTTGGACATATTGATTCGCTCTTCCAATGATCCGCTGCTGTTTTTGGAATATCACCGACAGTTCACCCACTCGTTGCTGTTTATTCCTATTGGCAGCTTGCTCTGTGCTTTAGTTCTCTATCCACTTTTTGCTAAAAGGCTTTGTTTATCGTTCACACAAAGCTGGTGGTATTGTGCGCTTGGTTACGCCACACACGGTTTATTGGATGCGTGCACCAGCTACGGAACTCAGCTTTTGTCGCCGTTTACCAACGAGCGGTATGCGTGGAATACCGTTTCTGTTATTGATCCTGCCTTCACGCTTCCTGTTCTAATTGGCCTTGTGTTTGTTTTGTTGAAACGTAACTCTTGGTATGCGCGAATCGCGATAGTTTGGGCGTTTGCTTATCTTACGTTCGGCATGATTCAAAGAGACAGAGCAGAAGAAGCAGGATGGGAGCTTGCACAAGCAAGGCAACATGCTCCAGTGCGATTAGAGGCCAAACCTACGTTCGCGAATAGTTTGGTTTGGAAAGTCATCTACGAAGCTGAAGGTCGATACTATGTAGACGCCATAAGAGTAGGGGCTGCGACCAAAATCTATACTGGAGAATCGGTTGCCAAACTGGACATCGGTAAAGACTTCCCTTGGTTGAGCTCAACATCGCAGCAGGCCTTAGATATTGAGCGATTTCGTTGGTTCTCTGATGGCTTTGTCGCGCGTGATCCGGACGATGAAAAGCGCATTATAGACGTGCGTTACTCAATGGTTCCAAATCAGATAAAAGCCTTGTGGGGCATTGAGCTTTCACCATCTTCTGATGAAAACACCCATGTGGCCTACACGACACATCGAGACACTTCGCAAGAATCAAGACAAGCATTTATCGATATGCTGAAAGGCAATGAGTGAGGGAGACTCAACGTAATTAAGCGCACTGAAAGTCGTTAATCAATGTTGGCTTTTTGGAGAAGAAAAGTTTGCTAAACAAGGATTTGTATTCCCAGCCAAGAGACAGCAGGCTTTTCGCTAGGTTCTTGTTTTCAATGATGGCAACTTCAACACCTTGATAATGATACGGGTTGTTTCTTACGTAGTTGATAAACGCCGTTAAAACCCCTTGGCCACGTACCGAAGGATCAAAGTTGATCGACACAATGGAAAAGCGCTGACTCCCCACAGGACAACGGACAAAGCAGTAACCCAACCGGTGAGTAATGGTTTCTGAAAACTCAGGGAAAGGGCGAGATTCGAAGTCCTTAGATAACTCATCGTATTGCTTACTGAGGTAATGAAAGAGTTGTTTCGCGTCTTTGTTCATAATGGTGTTGCTTTGTATTACTGGATTTCACGGTAATTTTAACCACAGCCCGCACCACAAAATGCGGTGAACTTTTTCCAGATTAATTTCCTCTTATTGAAAGTGATGTTGTTTCAAATGAAGATTCATGGTTTCTATATGGAATAGAGCAAACCGAATTTGCTACTCTGAAATTGAAAGAGCTAGACAGTAAAATAGTAAGAAGAGACAGTAATAGTTAGAAGCAAAGGCCACGGCTTGATGGAACCAAATATGACGAACGTTACGGCACCCATTCTTTATTCTTTGCACAATTGCCCCTACGCGATTCGTGCAAGATTTGCGTTGCTCAAAGCCCAGCAATGTGTGCTTATTCGTTCTATCAAGCTCGATAACAAGCCATCAGAAATGCTAGAGGTATCGCCGAAGGGCAGTGTGCCAGTATTAGTGATTCCCAACCGCCCTCCAATAGAGACTACGCAGCAAAAACAGATACTTGAAGAAAGCTTAGACATTATGGTTTGGGCGCTTTCTAAGTGTGACCCGAATGACCTTTTGGAAAGCGATCATCCAGAAGCATTGCCCAAGATGCTCGAAGTGATTGGAGAGTTTGAAGCGCACTTTGTACCCGCAATGAACACGTTTGGCTGTGCGAAGCGTTACCATGAAGATAATGCAGATGAACTGCGTAAAGAGTGTGAAAGGCAATTCATCAAGCTTGAGTCTCTTTTAAAGCAGCATTCGTTTTTGTTTTCGGAACGAGAAAGCTTGGTCGATATCGCTATTCTGCCTTTCATCCGTAAGTACGCCCGCATCGATAAACAGTGGTTTAGACAAAGCCCTTACCCAAACTTAAAAGCGTGGCTGAATGGTTATATTCAAAGCCCTCAGTTCTCCAAAGTGATGAAAAACTATGACTTGTGGTTAGACACTCGGGAGGAGCGATACTTTGGTAATTAAGCGTTGTTCTTAAGGCTATTTGGGCGGAATCGTCGAGCACATCTTCACATTTGCAATATTAGCTTACTGCCTCATCCATTGACGATCACATCTATGACGCGCATCCTTTTAAGTTCACTCAGGGCCAAGGCTCTTATTTCGCAAACAACTCGACAACTGCGTTTAGTGCGCAGTGCTTGAACTAAAAAGGTAGCGCGTATGAACAAGATTGTTATGTTGGTGATGGGGCTACTTTTTACCAGTCGGTTGTTTGCAAGTATTGTCCCTCATGCAAGCCAACTTGAACACGATGCGCCCATTCTTCTTCGTTCTGTGTTACTTGTCGGTGTCGCAGGCTTCCTGATCTGGAAAGTGGTTCAGTACTTTCAAAAAAGCAAATCCTCAGAGTAACGCGCTGCTACTAGACTTTATCTGCACATCCAAACAAATAAAAAGTGGTAATTGAAATCACAGCCCTTAGAATGCGCAAACTAAAAGTTAATAACTGATGTAGAGTGATTTTATGCTTCGTGATTACACATTCGATTGTCTTGTGACTATGCCGCGCCATGAACTGGAAGAGTTTAGCGCTCGCATGATCAGTAAAATGGTGCCAGAAGATGTGATGAACGAACTGTTTACCTTCGACCAAGAAGAAGTAGACAGTGAAGACCGCATGTTGTCAGCGCGCCTAGATGCGATGTTACGCATGACCGCAATCGCACTAAGTGAAATTCAGCAAGCGTTTGATGATTCCGACAACGCGAAGCAAAACAGCGAACGTATGACGCGTCTTGTGCTTTGGCACTTCTACGCAATTTCATTCCGTCTAGAAGAAGCAATCATACTTGAAACGCACTGTGAGCAAGTAGAAAAGCTGCTACAAAACACACCGACAGACGTATTCGCGTGGGTGAAGACGCTAACAGAGCTTCTACACACTTACGCGGAAATCAACGCGAAGGAAAACCCAGAGGGCTAAGTCTAACTCGGGACAAAAAGTACAAAATGAAAGGCGAGCCAATTGGTTCGCCTTTTTTGTGGGAAAACCACGTTGTATCGTCAAGCATTTGAAGGAATACACTTTACGATAGAGACCTTCCGTCCGTTGGAGTGTTGCTTAGTTTGTAAAATGAATGGAACCCAATCTTTAATGCAATCTATAGAATCTAGCTCGACAGACTCCCCCCAGGAAGTAACAAATATATTTTGTTCGATAATGGAGGCTGGTTTAGATATGTTCGCTGATAATTCAGCTGTAGAGCAGCCTGATACTAACGCAGTGCCGAAGATTATAATGTTGAGTCTTGTCATTTCTATCTATGCTTTTGGAGCGGGCAGGCATAGTACTATTTGTGTCGCTTTCTGAAGTTAGCATTTCATATTTTATACATGTGTTGATGCTGATTCGGATCAATAATTTGAACTCTGAACGAAGGCTCAAATGCTGGCGGAGTTTATGATGACAAGCAAGAATCAACGCTCTATCCGTTTGGTGAAAACTAGGACTGCGGTTCTTGTTATTGATGTGTTGGCGCAAAGAGATTGAAACCAAAGTCCGCTAAATTCAGCGGGCTTTATGGAAGGTTACTCTAGGTGCTTAAACTGCAACGCGACAAGGCGCTGATAGAGTTCGCAGCTTTGCATCAGCGACTGGTGGCTGCCAAGGTCAATCAACTCGCCGCCGTCTAACACCGCAATTTTATCGGCGTGTTGGATGGTTGAAAGACGGTGAGCAATGATCAGTGTGGTACGGTCTTTCATCAATGCTTCAAGTGCTTGTTGAACATGATGTTCACTTTCACTGTCCAGCGCGCTGGTGGCCTCATCAAGCAAAAGGATTTTTGGATCTTTCAGAATCGCACGAGCAATCGCGATGCGCTGTTTTTGACCGCCAGATAATCTCACGCCACGCTCACCCAAAAAGCTATGGTAACCGTCTGGTAGCTTCTCAATAAATTCATGCGCGTGTGCTTTTTTCGCCGCCTCAATGACTTGCTCGTCAGTCGCGTCTGGATTGCCGTACCGAATGTTGTGGAATACATCGTGGCTAAACAAAGCGGGTTGTTGTGGAACCAATGCCATTTGACGACGAAGATCATTCGGATCGAACTGTCGAATGTCTTCTTCACCAAATAATACTTGGCCTTGTTGCGGGTCGTAGAAGCGTTGTAGCAATTCGAATAAGGTCGTTTTACCAGCACCAGAAGGGCCAACTAAAGCCAATACCTTACCTTTCTCAGCGGTCAGGTTTAACCCTTTGATGGCGGGTTGGTCGGGGCGAGAAGGGTAGTTGAAGTTCACGGAATCAAACGTCACTTCCGCTGGCATGTCATCGGTGATCGGAAGGTGATTGCTTGGTGCGCTGATATCGCTTTTCACTTGAAGGATCTCAATCAGTCTTTCTGTTGCACCAGCGGCTCTTTGTAGTTCCCCCATGACTTCGGAAATCGTTGCCATAGATGACGCAACCATGATGGCGTAGAACACAAATGCCGCGAGATCACCAGCAGACATCTTACCGTGAATCACATCACTGCCGCCGACCCAAAGCATGCCAGCAATGGCGCTGAACACGATAACGATAACACCAGAAATCAGAATCGCGCGCTGTTTTACTCGCTGTCTCCCAACTTCGTAAGCTTTTTCTACCTCGACAGCAAACGCCGCGCGTTCATGCTGCTCTGAGCTAAAGCTTTGAACCGTTTTGATGTGCTCAATCGCTTCGCCTGCGTAGCTGCCAACGTCAGCCATGGTGTCTTGGCTTTGGCGTGATAGGGCACGTACTCGTCTTCCATAAACCAAAATCGGAACCAGTACGAACGGCACAGAAGCCAGTACAATCAAAGTGAGCTTAAAGTTGGTTGCGAACAACATGATGATCGCACCAATACACATAAGCGCGCTGCGCATCGCCATAGAAAACGACGAACCAATAATGCTTTGCAGCAAAGTCGTGTCCGTGGTGAGGCGAGACATAATATCGCCGCTACTATTGGTCTCAAAATAACTAGGATGCAGCGTAATCACATGGTTAAACACCGCAAGACGAATGTCCGCGCTGACGCGTTCGCCCACAGAAGAAACCAGGTAGAAACGGAAAAACGTCCCCACCGCGATACACAGCGTCACTCCAACGATAAATTGAATCGCATTGGTGAGCTCTTGCAGTGACTGCTGAGCAAAGCCTTGGTCTATAAGAATGCGCACGCCATAGCCGACAGATAGCGTTAGGCTGGCTGTGGCGATAAGGGCAACTAAGGCCGCAGCAACACGCCATTTATAAGGTGAAACGAAGGTGTTGAGTTTAAGAAGAATGCCGAGGTTTTTATTATTTTTACTGCTCATGAGTGGCTCACAAAGCGTTATAGGTACTTGGCATAGTAAGCGACTTTGGTACGCGAAACCAGTGGTGAGTCAGGTTCGATAAGAGAGGAATTCTTTGGCGGAGGCATTCAACCGATGAAACCTAATTTCTCACTTTTTATTATTGGCATATGCCAATTACAGGGCATAAAGTGAGAGCCTAAGTAGATAAAGGAATTCACCATGTCAGTTGCTCACCAAGTCTAACGCATCTTTTCTTTGTTCTCTTTATTCATTCTGTTTTGTTCCACAGACAGTCTCAAACTCAGAGGTCTTTATGTCTATTCACGCCCCTAAAAACCACCAACATTGCGCAGTCTGCTGCCAGCCGTTTTTCAACGCGCACGATACGATTCAATTTACTGCAATGCCGAACGGTAGCCTGCAAGGGCAAATAGTGGCGACAGAAAAGGTTCAAGGCTATGAGGGCGTAATGCAAGGCGGTGCCATCAGTGCGCTGCACGATACTGCCATGACACACTGCCTTTTCGCCCAAGATATCTGCGCAATGACGGCTAAGTTGGAGGTGCGCTTTATCAAACCTATCCCTCTCAATAGTTCAATCCGAGTGGAAGCGCATTGCATCAAGAGTAAGCGAGGTATGTATTTGCTAGAAAGCGAAATCTACGTTGGTGAGCAGTGTTACTCAAAGGCTGAAGCCAAGTTTATGAAGCAAGCTCTTGGTGCTTAATATTGCTCACTTTTTGAGTACAGCAGTAAGTCACGGGGAGAGTTTAAAAGGAGCAGTCGTAACGAAGGGATAGGGAAGTGAGTCAACCTATTTGGCTAACTCACTTTCTTTGCTATTGGCGTAGTGAGTAAAGAACCTAAACAGCGATGCTGTTAATCCACATACGCTACGGAGCTTGGTTCTTTATAAATACAGTCTACTTTTGTCACACTGCCACTCGAGTCTTGATATTGAGCATAGACGACCCATAGGCCATTGGTTCGCGCGCCCATTACCGTAACCCGAGTATTTTCACCATAAGTTGTATTGTCCGTGCCAGATCCTCTACCAAAAGAGACTTGGAACTCCTTCTGGACAGCACGTTGTACTTCCATGCCGTTAAAGTCCCCCTTTGGCTGAACATGCAAAAACTCAAGCCCGCCTCCTTTTCCTTTACGGATTGCAAAGGTACAACCGGTCAATTGAGTGGTTACCAAGTAGCCAGCAGCATCATAATGGGTGACTTTAGAAATGGAGTCGGGTTTAAGTTGTTCAAAAGGAGAAACGGGGATATGAATACATTGAAGTGCTTTCGCGTTTTTAACTAACGATTTTGGACCAAGGCGGAAACGCATCTCCTTCATCTTAACCCCCTGATTTATCCCGAAAGCGGTATCGCCATGGCTATATAAGTAAAACCTCATAGCACCTTTCGATTGGCCCGCGCTGGTAATGGATAGTGGGAAGCGAAGTAAAAACTCCTCTAAATCTCGGTCTAAAACCTAAACAGCCTGATCTAACGTTTGTGGCATAACACAGTCCTTTGTTGCTATTTATAGATTGCGTGAAATCTTATTGATTATAGTTCACAGGCATAAGCATATATGAACATATCGAATCCAATGAAATGTCTTCTTCTTTCATCGGTAGAACATGATATTGCTCGAAACTGAACGGTAGATATTTTATCCGTCGTTGATCTCAAACTAAGAGTTTCTAAAGGTGATGCTGTTAACACTTTGTGGTTGGCTTCTATAAAGCAATGCGAGATAGAAGGTGCGACATTCTGATTGCTTTTTAATCACTTACCGAGTTATAACGCATAAACTTATCAATATGCGAGCTTACTAACACGCCATACGTGACACTTCATGTATTCTCAATTGAAGCGAAGAAGAGGATTTATCAATGTCAAAAAGCTCCAAGCTTCACAATGAAGACAAACTGGTTAAGAAGGCACTAGAGATTGGTGGGAAGATGGCGAAGCTACAAGGTTTTGACCTTCCACAGTCACCACAGCCTCTAAGAGTAAAAGCGATTTATCTATTCTTGGTCGATGCAAAACAGATAACGCCACTACCGGAAAGTAAGTTAGACGGCGCAAGCATCAAACACCGACTGGCAGTATGGATACACAGTGCATTGCCAGACAACGACCCTCTAAAGTAGAAAACCTCAAAAAGTCATATAGGTCATTAATTAACAAGGCGAGCCAAATGGTTCGCCTTGTTTGATCTTGGCAAGTGCCCCGTGGTCTTTTAGTGTGGCGGTATCATTGATTTACAAAACAGAATCAAAAGGACTAAAGATAAATCCCGAGAAGCGCTACAATGCACGCGTTGCGAGAGTGCAACCAAGATTACTCATTTACAGAAGCCTTGAAGTAACCATACATGTCTAAAGATTTCGAATTCACTACAGAATACATACTCGACAAACCTTTCTTTGCTGAGTGTTATGATCAAACTAGCCAGCCAACCAAGTTCCCACAAGCGTACCTAAAAGGGATACTGTTTTTTGTCTTTGGTGTGGTTTTATTGGAGTTTGAACTGCTACCTAACGGTTATGTCGGTTGGTTCTTTATCGTATTGAGTGTGATTGAAGCGTGCAGCGTTTACTTCAAAAGAACTTGGTGGCTGTGGCGTCAAACCATCAGTTCAAGCCGTGGCAGCAAAGTGGTTTTTGATGTGAATGCAGAGGGCGTACGCTACAAAAGCGGTAAAGTTGACCGCAGCCTCGCTTGGAATGAAATCGATCAACTCGAACAAACTGATTTGGGCTTTATCCTTCATATTGGTAAACAACGCCAATACATCAGCAAATCTTGCTTAAATGAAGAAGTCATCGCGTTTATGGTAGAGCAGCACGCGGCATCAAAAGCGAGCTAACGAATCCTTACTGACAAAAGAGGCGAGCCAAGTGGTTCGCCTTTTTTGATCTTGGTTTTGAACCATCACATTTGGCGTCCTTCGCATGGTCATCCAAGCCATAATCTCATCTCTAGTTACCAAACAAACATCATCATTAAAGGTTGTGAAGAAAATATTGTTAGCTTTTGCCTAATAATGATTTAGCCATTCATCACCTAGTTCTTGCTCATCTTATCTATATTATTTATTTCATAGACGCAGAGCGCATGACTCACTAGGAACTCGACATGAAAAACACAACCCAGCGAATCGCGATTGTTACTGGCGCAAACCGTGGTCTTGGTAAAGAAGTCAGTCGTCAATTGGCAGAGCAAGGCGAGATAGTCATTGTTACGGCTCGTCAGTTGAGCAGCGCACAGCAAACAGTGGAAGAGCTGGGTTTGGACAACGCATTAGCGGCGCAGCTTGATATTACTGACCAAGAAAGCGTTGACCAATTGGTTGAGTTTGTTCAGCAACGTTTTTCTGCTGTCGATGCGTTAATCAACAATGCCGCCATTCACTATGACACTTGGCAAAACGTCGTGAACGCAAACCTCGATACCGTTCAAGAAGCGATGGATACCAATGTTTATGGCGCATGGCGGATGACACAAGCCTTCTTACCTTTGCTTCAAAACAGCCAACAAGCTCGAATCGTTAACGTCAGCAGTGGTGCGGGGGCGATGAAGAACCAGACTGGCAGCACTCCTGCATACAGTATGTCGAAGATCGCGCTTAACTCATTGACCTTAATGTTGGCTAATCAACTCAAAAGCAGTGGCATTCTGGTTAACGCCGTCTGTCCGGGTTGGGTCGCGACAGACATGGGCGGAAGCGGTGGTCGACCTGTAGAGCAGGGGGCTAGTGGCATAACTTGGGCTGCAAATTTGCCAGCAAATGGACCAACTGGTGGTTTCTTCCGAGATGGTGAAGAAATCGAATTCTAGTCGTTAATGGGTATAAGCTTTAATCAAGGTTACGGCTTCTCTGACGCATGGAAGTTGATAAAACAAGAAACCAAAATAGGGGTAATATGAAAAAGTTAATTGTCATTTTTTCGTTGGCAGCCGTTGCCATCACTGCAGCATTTCAAGCGTTTTGCGCAGATACCATTCACCTTGCTGCTTACAACGGCAATGAAGCTCAAGTGATTGAATTATTGAAAACCAATCCCGATCCGGATGAAAGAGATTCTTATGGCGGCACTGCGCTGCATGCCGCGATGTTCCAAGGTAATACGAGAATTGTCGAACTGCTGATTGAAGCAGGCTATGACGTCAACGCTGTAGGTCCGAGAAATGGTTATACACCACTGCATGATGCGGTATGGGCTAACAACCTTCCGGCATTAAAGATCTTGGTTGCCAATGGCGGTGATATCACGATTAAAGGGAAAGACGGTAATACGCCACTTGAAAATGCACTCGCTGAAGACAAACCAGAAATCGTGTCTTACTTACAAAGCCTTAAATAGGGAATAGGTGTCCACAATGCAATATCAAAAGGCGGATTACGACAAATTGATTCAGCAGTATGCCGAGCACAAATTTACCAAGAATGACATCAAGAGCTTTGTATATCGCGTGTTCTCAATGTATGAGCGTGCGACCGTAGGAAAGGTGCGAGTGCCAGCAGAAGCATTTGCCGATCTCGTTGATGAAAATATCCAAGTCGACTTTCCCGATTACAAAATCCATTCTCGCCAAGAGTTTATGGAATGGCACCATTGGATACATGACTTATTGCTGTCTGACGATCACGATATCGAGCGTATCGAAGTCTCTTACCTCGGCGGGGGTAAGTATGCCGCTGAATTTGATGTGCGTTGGCGTGGTTACTTTAAGGATGGATCGTTTACTGATCTCACCGTAGCCCAACGTTGGGTGATGTACGAATCAGAACAGTTTGATCACCCAGTGATTGAGAACTACGTCGCGGTGGTTAAGAGCAATAACCTGACTGGCGATTAAGGGAGGTAGGAAGCAACTCTCGTTATTAGCTTAGGTTTAACACCCTACGTCTCATTCCCAAATCAGTTATCTCACCCCATACAAAAAAGGTGAACCACGCGGTTCGCCTTTTTCGATCTTGAAGCTCGGTACTTAGAGGGTTACTCAAATTCAGATTCAAAAGCTGAACCACTACACTCGGTGTTTTTTCTGGGTGATTCCAGCGAGCCTAGGCGAGACTAGGGATCTCAGGAGGCGCGCTAGGGGAGTTAGTATTTAATATGAATCAAAAAAGTGATAAGGAGATTGCTTATTGTGATCCTGAAGTAATGACGTTGGCTTCTAGCGCATTTTTGCCCCTGTTTTGTGTTGGAAAAAGCTAATGTCAATCGTGAGGTGTGTAGAAATACTTTAAGCGAGCAATTTCACTGATAAATCGGCACTTTAGTCATAATCTACACACCAAAAAAGTAAACTTCCAAAGTGTAGACATAATTTGACCTCGGCGTTAAGCAGTTTGGTGACTGGAAGTGACTATTTGATATTTATTAGTAAGTTACACGTATTTTAGTGGTACATAATGCATATGAACTGTACAATACACGGTTCATATGCCTAGATGTTGAGATATAAATGGAAATCTTTGCTACCCCACCTTTTGTTGCTATCGCTTGGATCTGCACTGTAGTTAGTTGCGTTTACGCTTTTGTTCAAAAAAGCAACGTGATCAAAATTACGCAGAAATTCGATAATCTAAACACTACTCACAATGAGCTAAAAGTTGAAAACAGTACGCTACAACAAAAGTTCGAATCGTTGGAAGTTTCATACAATGCATTACAAGTTCAAAACACTACTCTAGAACAGAAGATCGTCGAAATAGAAAAGAACGATATCCACGATAACTATCAAGAAGTGCATCAAAACGGCCAGACCAACTTTAACCAAGGTGTAATCAAAGGCGACTTTGTTTACAACAAATAAGAGTTCTAGGCTTGTCTATGTGTGAAACAAGATTTGATATTCAAAACATTGAAGGTGACTTCTACAATGTAGAGTCTCCAGAAAATAACGTTGACTCCATTATTAACGTTATCATTGGTGATATTGCATCTGCCAACGTGAGAATCGATCGAACTGATCGGTCCTTTCCCGCAAATGTTACTACGAAGATAAACCACAACATGCTCAAGACTAAACGTCGTATTGTCTTGCAGTACAAATCATATTCATCCCATATTGAAAAAGCCTACACTCTTGCAGAACAAAACATAATCAATGGAAAACAAACGGCAATGGAATTGCTTAATGAAATGTACTGCAATTCATTAGATAAGTATGGCATTGACTCATTTGAACCCGACATAGAACAAGTACGGCAGCATGCAGACGACATCATAAGCGATGTCATAAAGCAGCTCAGAAAGTTTGTGTATAGCTCAGCCAATGTAACTCAATACAAAGAACAAGTAGAAATTGGGCTAAACGTTGTTGTCGCACATGGTTTTGTTGAATGCTGCGTACTGGAGAATCCTAACAATGCTCCCAACTAAAGGCTCTCACCCTGAGATGAATGTGCTCTACATTGGTGGCTTTATCTTAAAAAAGCTTCATGAGCGCAAAAGAAAGCGTATGACTATCACACAGCTAATGAAAATCGGCACTAAAGAGCTTTCTGTGTCCGTAGACCACATAATTCTAGCGTTGGATTGGCTGTATATCATTTCTGCTATTGGCTACGATAGCAAAGAGGTTTTTATCAATGAAGCTACTTAGATTTCTCTTAGAGATCGACGGTGTAGAAACACGAGAGATACCGTTTTTAGACAACTTAAACATCATCACGAGTAAAAAGAAATCTGACGCACCTGGTAACAGCGTTGGTAAGTCAACTTTGGGCCGAATTCTCGACTACTTGTTTGATGGCTCAATTAGCCCAATTTACATTGATGATGAGTTTCAAACACCGAAGCAAGAGATTGAACAGCTTTTCACAAACAGTGAAGTATACGTATCGCTTGAGTACCTTGGTCTAAACAATCAGTTTAGTGTTATTAAGCGCAGGCTATCTACCGATAGTACACTGCAAAGCTACATTTTGAACGGGCAAGAAGTAACAAGCAAAGAATACATTGCACACATTATGGGCAGTATTTTCAACGTCTACTCTGCTAAACCAACGATCAGAAAACTTGCTCCGAAGTTCTTCAGAACAACGCAACACCGTATGACAAAGACTGTTAACTTTGACAACGGTAGGAACGTTAGTAAATCCGATATAAACACGGTTTTTCTGTATCTGTTCAACTTTGATGACACTGAAATACTCAGTAAAATCCACAGACTAAAGACCACCATCAAGGGATATGATAAGAATCTGAAGGCCTTTAATAGTGTCATTTCTCAAGACAAGATTGTCGGCTCAGTATCTAAAATAAAGAAAGAAATAGCTAAGTTAGAAAAGTCTTTATTATCGTCTGAAAAAGGCATTGATAAACTAGAAATCGTATCAAAAATCAACACGATAGATGACGAGCAAAACTCACTTTCTGACCAGATTCTGTCTTTAGATTTAAAAATCAAGAACATAATTAAGACTAATGAAATACTAAAAACTAGTGAACAGCATTATTTGCTCGATGAACTGCGAACTATCTACGAGTATGCGTCTGTGAAGATAGAATCTACTCTTGAAGATTATCAGCAAGCACTCGCTTTCCATGACCATCTGTTGAGCACCAAACGAGAGTTTGTGTCACATGGACTAGATAAACTGCAACAGCAGCATGAAAAAGCAACTATCAAATTCGGCCAGTTAAAAATTCAGAAGCAAAGCCTATTCGATGAACTAAAGTCGAAAAAGAAAATCGAAGAGATATCTGACACGATGAAGGAAATTGGTAAGCTTGATAAAGAGTTAGCCAAACTAACAGCCATTATCGACAAAAAGGATGATATCGACTCAAAGCTAATACTTGAGCAACAAAGATTAACTGAATTAGCTGGCGAGCTTGAAACTGAGCTCAACAACGTAACCTCTTTTGAAGAAAAGTATATTGAAAACTTCAAAGACTACACTCGCGATTTTTACGGAGTTGAGTACAACTTCAGTCTTCATTTAGATCAAGAAAAGGGTGAATGCTCGCCACATGTCGACGACGTAGAATCAAACAACGAGGGTGGATTAAAAAGACTGGAAGTTGTTACATTTGATTTAGCATACATCAAGACTGTTTGTGACCAACAAGCATTAAGACCTAACTTTGTCTTACATGATTCGATTGATGAAATCGACATACAGCATATTCGTAAAATGTTTGATGAATCAATTCAACTATCAGGACAACACATTGTTTCTATGCTGTCAGATAAGCTTGTTGAGCAAGATTACACCAAATACAAAGAGTTCATCATCCTTGAGCTCTCTCAGGACAACAAATTCTTCAAGATATAAACACAAAATCTACTTATGCTTAGAGGGATAAAGTAGGTTCTGAACCCTCTAAGCTTTAGTGAAAAATCTAAAGTCATATGTTGGTGCTAGCAATCACAGTAGGATCGTTACGGTTGCATCAGCAGACAATGCTCTCGAATAACAAAACCGTCTACTTTATTTTCCCCAAACTAAAGTTATCCGATATAGGCGACCTCGGGCACGGGTGACAACTCACTTCTGTCCACAAACAAGTTTTAAAAATCTTACCCAAAAACAAAAAGGCGAACCAATCGGTTCGCCTTTGTCTATTTAGACTCTACAAAAATTAATCTTCGTAGTTATCGATGCTTGGGCACGAGCAGATTAGGTTACGGTCGCCGTATACGTTATCTACGCGGTTTACTGTTGGCCAGTATTTCCAAGATTTGGTTGCTTTAGAAGGGAAGCAGCCAAGCTCACGAGAGTAAGGGCGATCCCATTCATCTTTCGCTAGGTCAACTTGAGTGTGTGGCGCGTTAACAAGCGGGTTGTTATCTAGCGGCCATTCACCGTTCTTAACCTTCGTCATCTCTTCACGGATTGCGATCATCGCGTCACAGAAGCGGTCTAGCTCTTCTAGGTCTTCCGATTCTGTTGGCTCAACCATTAGCGTGCCTGCTACAGGGAACGACATAGTTGGAGCGTGGAAACCGTAGTCCATTAGACGCTTCGCGATGTCTTCTTCGCTGATGCCTGTTTCTTCTTTTAGTGGACGAATGTCGATGATACATTCGTGCGCTACACGGCCGTTTGAGCCACGGTAAAGAACAGGGTAGTGAGGGCGCAATTGCTCCATCACGTAGTTCGCGTTCAGAATCGCTACTTTTGTTGCGTCTGTTAGGCCAGCTTCGCCCATCATTGCGATGTAAGCCCAAGAGATAGGCAGGATAGACGCGCTACCCATATCCGCTGCGGATACTGCGAAGTTTTCGCCGTCTGCGCCGTTTTCAATGTGACCCGGTAGGAAAGGCGCTAGGTGCGATTTCACACCGATAGGACCCATACCCGGACCGCCACCACCGTGTGGGATACAGAAGGTTTTGTGTAGGTTTAGGTGAGAAACGTCTGAGCCAATGAAGCCCGGCGTTGTTAGACCAACCTGTGCGTTCATGTTTGCGCCGTCTAGGTAAACCTGACCGCCCGCTGCATGAACCATTTCACACACTTCTTTCACTTGCTCTTCGTATACGCCGTGCGTAGAAGGGTAAGTGATCATGATGCTTGATAGGTTGTCTTTGTGCTTCTCGATTTTCGCTGCTAGGTCGTCGATGTCGATGTTGCCTTCTTCATCACACTTAACCACAACCACTTTCATTGACACCATAGACGCTGTCGCAGGGTTAGTACCGTGCGCAGAGCTTGGGATCAAACATACGTTGCGGTGACCTTCGCCACGGCTTTCGTGGTAGCGTTGAATCGCGATAAGACCTGCGTACTCACCCGATGCACCAGAGTTTGGTTGCAGTGAGAATGCGTCGTAGCCTGTGATTTCACATAGCTTCTCTTTAAGATCTTTTGCTAGTGCTGCGTAACCAGCCGCTTGTTCTGCTGGTGCGAACGGGTGGATCGAACCAAACTCAGGCCACGTTACTGGGATCATCTCTGCTGCTGCGTTTAGCTTCATCGTACAGCTGCCCAGTGGGATCATGCCGTGCGTTAGCGAGAAGTCTTTGTTCTCTAGCTGTTTTAGGTAGCGCATCATCTGTGTTTCGCTGTGGTGCGTGTTAAACACAGGGTGCGTTAGGTATTCTGTTGTGCGGCGCAGTGCTTCTGGAATCGCAGCAAACTCGTTGCCTGCAATTTCCGTTGATAGTGCTGCCACTTCTTCTTTCACACCGAATACTGCGAATAGGGCTTCTACGTCTGCCACGGTTGTGGTTTCGTCGAAGCTTACACCTAGCTGAGTACCCAACTTACGTAGGTTGATGTCTGCCGCTAGTGCTTTCGCGTATAGATCTTCGGTTTGTGCACCAGTGTTGATGGTGATGGTGTCGAAGAAGCTGTTGTGAGCAAGCTCGAAGCCGCCTTTAGTTAGGCCAGCAGCTAGGATAGCTGTCATGTGGTGCGTACGACGAGCAATTGTACGTAGACCTTCTGCGCCGTGGTAAACCGCGTAGAAAGACGCCATGTTCGCTAGTAGAGCTTGAGCGGTACAGATGTTTGATGTCGCTTTTTCACGACGGATGTGCTGCTCACGCGTTTGCATCGCCATGCGCAGTGCTTGGTTGCCGTTAGTATCGATAGAAACACCGATAACACGACCTGGCATTGTACGCTTGTGCTTGTCACGTGTTGCCATGAAGGCTGCGTGTGGACCGCCGTAACCCATAGGTACGCCGAAACGTTGTGCCGAGCCGATTGCTACGTCTGCGCCCATTTCACCCGCAGGTTTTAGTAGGGCAGAAGCCAATAGGTCAGTCGCTACCGTTACCAGCGTTTTGTTCGCTTGTGCTTTTGCGATGATGTCCGTTAGGTCACGAACTTCACCCGTTGTGCCTGGGTATTGAACTAGCGCGCCGAATACGTCTTGCTCTGGTAGTGATTCTAGAGAACCAACTAATACTTCAAAGCCGATGAATTTCGCACGAGTTTTTACCACTTCGATGGTTTGTGGGTGAACATCGTCAGCAACGAAGAAGACGTTACTCTTGCTCTTACCCGCACGCTTACAAAGTGTCATCGCTTCTGCGGCTGCCGTTGCTTCATCAAGCAATGACGCGTTTGCGATTTCCATACCAGTAAGATCCATCACCATTTGTTGGTAGTTTAGAAGTGCTTCTAGACGACCTTGTGAGATCTCTGGCTGGTAAGGGGTGTAAGCGGTGTACCAGCCCGGGTTTTCCATCACGTTACGTAGAATTACGTTTGGCGTGAAGGTGTTGTAGTAACCCTGACCAATGAATGTACGTTTAACTTGGTTCTGATCGGCGAACTCACGCATTGCTGCCAGCATGTCTGCTTCGCTTTTCGCTTCTGTCAAACTCATTGGCTGCTCTAGGCGAATTTGTGCTGGTACGGTTTCGTCGATAAGCGAATCTAGGCTAACTGCGTTGATCGCTTCCAACATTTTCTGTTGGTCAGATTTGTTTGGTCCATTGTGGCGAGCAACGAACTCGTTTTGTGTGCTGAGGCTTTGAAGTAATTCAGTCATTGTCCTTTACCTACTCCTTGGCTCGGGTAACGGATTTGCGTTACTGATAAATTAAATTATACGTCCGAACCTAGAAAAAAAGCTGTCCACTAATCGTTATGCTAGGGGACAGCTTTCGTCTCATCCTAATTACTCTTCTTCGATAGAGCTTAGGTATTCTTCCGCATCTTTTAAGTCATCCAACTCAGATGGGTTTGAAAGCTTCACTTTCACAATCCAACCACCTTCGTATGGTTCTTCGTTGATTAGCTCTGGGCTGTCTTCTAGCTCTTCGTTGATTTCAACTACTTCGCCTGTGATTGGTGAGTAGATGTCTGAAGCGGCTTTTACTGACTCAACCAAAGAAAAGCTTTCGCCCGCTTCGACTTCATCTTCCACGTCTGGTAGGTCAACGAAAACTACGTCACCTAGCATCTCTTGAGCGTGCTCTGAAATACCGATAGTTACTGTGCCGTCACCGTTGTCACGTACCCACTCGTGGCTATCTGTAAACTTCAGTGTTTTGTCCATTGCTTAATCTCCAAATAACTTGTCAGGATAGTTTCTGATTTAATTAATCTTTTATTGGTAAAGAGGGTAACGACTGCAAAGCTCTTTCACTTGCTTGCGTACGCGTTTTTCTACTTCTGCGTCACCTTCAGGGTTGTTCACCAAACCGTCCAGTACGTCACCAATCCAATTACCGATGAGTTTGAATTCTTCAGCGCCAAAGCCGCGGCTTGTACCCGCAGGCGTTCCTAAACGGATGCCCGATGTAATCATAGGCTTCTCTGTGTCGAATGGGATGCCATTTTTGTTACACGTGATACCTGCACGCTCTAGTGCTTCTTCTGCTTTGTTACCTTTCAAGCCTTTAGGGCGAAGGTCAACCAGCATCAGGTGCGTGTCTGTACCACCGGTTACGATGTCGCAACCGCGAGTTTGCAATACTTCCGCCAGAACTTTTGCGTTGTTGATCACTGAATCAATATAAGTTTTGAATTCAGGACCAAGTGCCTCACCGAACGCCACTGCTTTAGAAGCAATCACGTGCATCAGTGGGCCGCCTTGTAGACCTGGGAATACCGCTGAGTTGATTTTCTTAATGATGTCTTCGTGGTTGGTCAGAATCATACCGCCACGTGGGCCACGTAATGTTTTGTGCGTTGTAGTTGTAACAACGTGTGCGTGAGGAAGCGGGCTAGGGTGCGCGCCTGTTGCGATAAGACCGGCGATGTGTGCCATGTCGACCATAAGAATCGCGTTTACTTCGTCTGCAATTTCACGGAATTTTGCAAAGTCGATAGTACGTGGAATTGCACTACCGCCTGCGATGATCATTTTAGGTTGGTGCTCAAGTGCCAGTTGGCGAACGTCTTCGTAGTTGATTTCTAGTGTTTCGCGGTCAACGCCGTATTGAACTGCGTTAAACCATTTACCAGAAAGTGCGGGGCGCGCACCGTGTGTTAGGTGCCCACCTGCGTCTAGAGACATACCAAGAATGGTGTCGCCAGGTTGAAGTAGTGCCAGTTTTACTGCGCCGTTTGCTTGTGCGCCTGAGTGTGGTTGAACGTTTGCGTATTCACAATTGAAAAGTTTTTTCGCGCGTTCGATAGCAATGGCTTCCACTGTATCTACGTGCTCACAACCACCATAGTAACGGCGACCTGGGTAACCTTCAGCGTATTTGTTTGTTAGGCATGTGCCTTGAGCTTGCATTACCGCTTTAGACACGATGTTCTCAGAAGCGATAAGTTCGATTTGTTCGTTTTGGCGAGCGAATTCTGCCTGAATTCCAGCAAAGACAGCGTCATCTGTCGCAGAGAGGTTGGTAGAGAAAAAGTTTTCCAAGCTGTGGTTAGGGTAACTCTTGTTCATGGTAGTTGACCTTCCAAATCTGAAAATGAACCCGCAGTAGAAATAGTTGTTTGATTGCGATGGTGGCTCATTTGTCCTCAAAACAGCTGAACTGCATAGCAGAACAGAGTGACTTTCGGCCCGAATAAGTGGGCAAAACTCCGTCGGATTGTGGTTTTCCTTCTCCAATCTCTTACGGAAATGTGCATCTCTACATCTAACAAGTTGGTAACATAGCGCCTGCGGCACGAACAATCAACCAAAAATTTCCTATAGGAAACGAGATTTCTGGTTTTGTTAACAAGAGCACGCTTTAATTAACTCGGTGGACTTTTATCCACTATAGGCTTCATGCACAATGCTAATAGAAAGGAATAAGGGAGTTTTAAAGAGGGATTTATGGCAGAAAGTATTTACGATGAATACCCGTCAATGACGTTGGCGAAAGAGCAGCAAGACCAAAATATTGAACCGCTTAAGCTCGGTCAACGCATCAAAGATATCCGCTCCAAACTCGGCATTACGTTAGAAGAGGCGAGCCAACGTACTGGCCTTGCGCGTTCTACGCTAAGTAAGATCGAGAACGAACAGATTTCTCCAACGTTCCAAGCGATGCAAAAATTAGCGCATGGCTTACAAATTGATATGCCGCAACTGTTTGAACCGCCTAGAAAAAAGGTTGCGACAGGGCGCAGGGATGTGACCAAGAAAAAAGAGGGTAAACCACACCCAACCCAAACCTACGAACACGAGCTATTGGCGACTCAACTTTCCAATAAGAAAATGATGCCTTTTAAGAGCCAAATTCGTGCCCGTAGTTTTGACGAATACAAAGACTGGGTTCGTCATGATGGGGAAGAATTTTTACTCATCTTATCAGGTGAGGTGATGTTTTATTCTGAGTTCTATGAGCCTGTTGTATTAAGCGAAGGCGACAGTGTGTATTACGATGCGAACATGGGTCATATGTTGACCAGTGTGAGTGAGGAAGACGCGCACATTTTGTGGGTGACTGCCAAATAGTGATAAATAGTTGTAAATTTCCTATAGTGAAAGCAAACGTTTGCTATCGGTTTTGAATGCGTTATGATGGCGCTCTGTTGATGATATCTCACTCAACAGAGCGCCTTTTTTGTGCGTTTTGTTGTGATTAAAATGTTAAAAGTCACACTTTTGAAAGTCGAGCGATGTCTTGTTCGTGCAAAATTGAATCAAGCGTGTTTATTATTGGAAACATTATTCGATGCGAATGCCGACAGCATTCTCGGGTCTATCTAAATGGAGACGAAAATGACTCAAGAACTTCTGAAAACACCACTGCATGCACTTCATGTTGAAGTAGGCGCAAAGATGGTCCCGTTCGCGGGTTACGACATGCCAGTTCAATACCCACTAGGCGTAAAGAAAGAACACTTACACACTCGTGATGCAGCAGGTCTGTTCGATGTTTCTCACATGGGTCAACTTCGTTTGATTGGTGATGGCGCAGCAGCGTTCTTAGAGACACTGGTTCCGGTTGATATTGTTGACCTAGGTGCGGGCAAGCAACGTTATGCTTTCTTTACTAATGAGCAGGGCGGCATCATGGACGACTTGATGGTGGCTAACCTTGGCGATCACCTGTTTGTTGTCGTGAACGCAGCATGTAAAGAGCAAGACATTGCACACCTTCAGGCGCATCTTCCTTCTGGCATTGAGCTAGAGATCATTGATGACCGCGCACTGCTTGCGATTCAAGGCCCTAAAGCGGCAGAAGTATTGGCGCGTTTCGCACCAGAAGTAGCAGAGATGCTGTTTATGGATGTTCGCAAAGTTGAACTACTAGGCGTTGAGTGCATTGTTTCTCGTAGTGGTTACACTGGCGAAGACGGTTATGAAATCTCGGTACCGGCTGACAAAGCAGAAGAGCTTGCTCGTAAGCTAACTGGCGAAGAGGAAGTAGAGTGGATTGGCCTTGGTGCTCGTGATTCACTTCGTCTTGAATGTGGTCTGTGTCTATACGGTCATGACTTAGATACAACGACGACTCCTGTTGAAGCAAGCCTACTATGGGGCATCCAAAAAGTACGCCGCGCTGATGGTGAGCGTGCGGGCGGTTTCCCTGGTGCAGACATCATTCTTAAGCAGATCGAAACAAAAGACGTTGCTCGTAAGCGTATTGGCTTGGTTGGTCAAACAAAAGCACCTGTGCGTGAAGGTGTAGAACTGTACGATGCAGACGGCAACAAGATTGGTGTAGTAACCAGTGGTACAGCGGGCCCTAACGCAGGTAAGCCAGTATCAATGGGTTACGTACGTGCAGATCTAGCGGCTATCGGTACTGAGTTGTTCGCAGAAGTACGTGGCAAGATGCTACCAATGACGGTAGAAAAAATGCCGTTCGTACCACAGCGCTACTACCGCGGATAATTAGCTTATTGATTGAGTGAGCTAATTAAAGCTCGTCATTCAGCGAGACTAGGAATCTACCTCCCACACGTTGTATAACTACAGTGTTGCGTTTAGGAATAAGTAACGATGAAGTAGGTTCCTTTCGTTTCCTCGCTGAAGCGACAAGTACAAACAAAAATGCCGAGCTCAGTGCTCGGCATTTTTTATGTTTGTTGAACAGGCACCTGTTAAGCGGTCAGTTCTTCAATCGGACAGCACATCTTAATCACGATTTCACTCAAATGTTCTGGGTGAATCATGTCTTCTTTACTGATACCAAACTGGTTCGCCATGATGGTGTTGAACAGCTCCCAATGGTTGATCAGTAGCTTATCTCGGTTTTCTGCCATCGCTGGCCATGTTTTTTGCATCATCGGCGTTAGGCTCACTGCGCCATGAGCGAACAGCAGCATTTGCCATTTTGATTCCCATTGATCGGTCGGTGTCTCAGGGAACTCACGATTATATTCTGAGAATAGCTGAGTGAAGATCGCCGCGAATTCATCTTCCGAACGTAAGAAGTATTGCAGTAGGGCGTCGTCGTCTTGGCGAATCGCATCCGCAATCATTTGGATTGGGTGCGGGTTCATGAGTGCAAATGCCAGCATTCTTACCATGAACAAGTAGATTTTTTGATTAGACGGGGTGTTTTCTGGCATTTCGTTGACCAGTTGCGCCATGTAGCTTTGCATGAAGTCATCCATGCCGTCGCTCACTGCTTGCCAGATTTTCTCTTTACTGCCGAAGTGGTGGCGAATCAAACTATGGGAGACACCAGCCTTTTCACTGATGTTGCGAAGCGAAACTCGTTCGTACCCTAACTCACAGAACATATCTGCCGCGACTCTAAGAATCAGGCACTTAGTTTGCTCAGCGGCTTCGGCACTTCTACGGCCTTGCTTTCTTTCTGTCATAGTTCGAATTTTCCCGAATATTAGTCAACGCGCCTATTTTTACCAGAAACCGGACACTTTGACTAATTATTTTATTATCCACATGGAAAATATGTTGATCATTTTTTTGCGATCAATATACTGCACGACTGTGTAATAAATATAAAGTCGATGGAGAAAGCCAGTGCGAAAACAATACTTAAAGCGCACATTTGTCGGAGCAGCGGTGGCATTGAGCCTCGCCACGATGCTGACAGGGTGTAACAAAGCCGTATCAGAGCCGTCCGAGCCTTTAATCAAACCGGTAAAATTGCTGGCTGTTAATGATCTAACGGTTGCCGATTCCGATGCATTCCTTGCACGAATAGATGCAACCTACAGAGCGCAACTGTCATTTCAGGTTGGTGGCGAAATTGAGAAGTTGATCGTGCGAATGGGTGAAGAGGTGAAGCAGGGCGATGTACTTGCAACGCTAGACCCAAAAGATTTGCAGCTGGCGCTTGATGCATCACAAGCGCAGTACGCATTAGCAAAAACGCAATGGGAACGCTCAAAAAGCTTGTACAACAAGAAGCTGATCAGCACGGATAGCTACGACCAGCAAGAAACCCAATACAAAGCGGCACTGGCAAACTTAGAGCAAGCAAAAACCGACCTGAGCTACACAGAGATTCATGCGCCGTTCGATGGTGTGGTGTCTTATACGTATGTGAAGCCATACCAAGTGGTTGCGGCGAAACAAGAAATCCTGAACTTGATCGACAATACCACCTTGGACGTGTCGTTCACTTTGCCAGTGACTTACGCTGAAGCTGTGTCATTGAACTCTCTGAAAGACGCAGAAATGTGGGTCACCATGGACAGCGAGCCTAACAATCGCATCCAAGGTAAGTTCAAAGAAATCTCAACTCAACCAAATGCCGATACCAACAGCTATGAAGCGATTGTGACGATTACTCGTCCTTCTGATCGTAACTTGCTGACGGGTATGACGGGTCAAGTACACATCGCTAAGCAAAACGTTTCTAACGCCATGACGCTGCCAAATGCAGCCTGGGTGTCGAAAGATGCGAATCAAGGCGAGGTATGGGTGATGGACAATGAAACACAACAGGTGAATAAAGTGACCTTGTCACTAAATGCCAATGGTGGTGTGGAGTCTGGTCTTGATAAAAACGACTACGTTGTCATCGCAGGTGTTGAGCGCCTAGTAGAAGGCCAAGTAGTGAAAGCTTGGGTTCGTGAGGAAGGTATCTAATGAAACGTTCACTATTCACAGTATCGGCTATTGCGCTTGCAGTACTGACGGGTTGTAACAGTACGGATGAAGTCGTGGCAGAGCAGCCACTGTATGTCTCGACGGTGTCTGTTGATGTACCTGTGAAAAGCCAATTTCGCACATTTAAAGGTCAGGTCGTTCCTGCCGAGCAAACGCCAATTGCATTCCGCCGTGCGGGTGAAGTGCAGCACGTGTTAGTTAAAGCAGGCGACACGGTGAAACAAGGCCAGATGATCGCTAAGTTGGACGACAGCAAAGAGAAGCAAGCGGTAAACGATGCAGAAGCGCAATATACGTTAGCGATTCGTCAGCTTAAACGCGGTGAAGAACTGCATAACCGCCAAATGATTTCGAAAGCGGAGTTGGATGAGCTAACGGCGAACAAAGAACTGGCGGAAGCAAACTTCTACAACGCAACCAACCAATTGAACTACACACGTTTGTTCGCACCGTTTGCGGGCAAGGTTTCGGATGTATTCAAAGAGCGATTTGAGCGTGTTGCGATTGGTGAGCCGGTTTTAAACTTGTACCAAAGCGACAAAGTTTACGTTCGTATCGAACTGTCAGACAACGTGCTTGCGATGGTAAACCCAAATACACAAAGCATGAGCTACCAGCCTCAAGCAACGTTCTCGGGTGACGCGAAATCTTATGCGTTGGATTATTTGGAGCACACCAGTGAGCCAAATGCTCAAACGCAAACTTACCAAATGTATTTAACCATGCCACAACCTGATGAAGAGATTCTGCCGGGTACTAGCGTAAGCGTTGCAGTAGACATGGTAGCAGCGGGCATTACTTCGATTGATGGCTACAACATCCCAATGACGGCGCTTCAAGCGGGCAGTCATGCTGGTGAGTTTTTCGTTTGGAAATTAAGCGGTGACGCTGTCACTAAAGTTGAAGTGTCTATCGACCAAGTGAATGGCGAAGGCGCAATTGTGTCATCAGGTGTTGCTCAAGGCGATGTATTAGTGAATTCCAGCTTACGCAAACTGCGCGAAGGTAAGCATGTGGATGTGGTGGAGAAACAACAATAATGAGCATTGCTGAATACTCAATTAAGAACAAAGTCATCAGCTGGCTGTTCATCGTTATTCTAGCGATCGGTGGTGTGACGTCGTTCCTAGAGCTTGGTCGATTGGAAGACCCGGCCTTTACCATCAAAGATGCGATGGTGATTGCGACTTATCCCGGTGCGACTTCTAAGGAAGTAGAAGAAGAGTTGACGTATCCGCTTGAGAAAGAGATCCGTAAGCTGCCTTATATTGATAAGATCACGTCGACGTCCTCTAGTGGTATGTCTCAGATTATGGTGAGCATGAAGATGGACTATGGTCCGGATGAATTGCCGCAAATCTGGGATGAAATGCGCCGTAAAATCAACGATCTGCAACCAACTTTGCCGCAAGGCGTTCAATCTCTGCAAATCATTGATGACTTTGGTGACGTATACGGTGTGATGCTGATGCTAACGGGTGACGACTACGATTACGTAGAACTGAAACGTTATGCAGACCAGCTCACACGTGAACTCGAACTGATCGATGGTGTGGGTAAAGTTGATATCGCTGGCGACCAACAAGAGATGCTGTTTGTTGAGATTTCTTTGGATCGCTTGGCGGCTTTGAACCTCGACATGAACGTGATTTCTGGCTTGCTGAACCAACAGAACAATGTGGTTTCTGCGGGTGAGGTAATGTTAAACGGCGAGAGCCTTGTGATTCGCCCAAGCGGTACGTTAAACACGGTTGAAGCACTAGAAAACCTGATTATTCATGGTCGCGATACGGGTAACCTGATTCGCTTGAAAGATGTCGCAACCATCAGCCGTGGCATTCAAGAAAAGCCGGGCAATGTGCTGCTATACAACGGTAAGAAAGCCATCAACATCGGTATTTCGTTTGCGTCTGGCGTAAACGTTGTAGAAGTCGGTCAACGTATTGAAGCAGAGCTAGCAAGCCTTGAGACCATCAAGCCAGCTGGTATCGATATGAACTACTTCTACAACCAATCTCAAGAAGTAGACGATTCTGTAAAAGCGTTTGTTATTAGCTTGGCAGAAGCGGTTGCTATCGTAATCATCGTACTGCTGTTCACCATGGGTTTACGCAGTGGCGTGATCATCGGTTTGGTGCTGTTGTTGACGGTATTCGGTACCTTCATCTTGATGAACTACAACAACATTGAGCTTCACCGTATCTCACTTGGCGCGCTGATCATTGCACTTGGTATGCTGGTGGACAACGCCATCGTGGTGGTCGAGGGAATATTGGTGGGTCTTAAGAAAGGACGAACCAAAGTTCAAGCCGCTACAGACATTGTTAGACAAACACAGTGGCCGCTGCTTGGTGCGACAGTCATTGCTATTACCGCGTTTGCGCCTATCGGCCTGTCACAAGATGCGACCGGTGAGTTCATGGGCTCTCTGTTCTGGGTTCTGTGTTTCTCGCTATTCTTGAGCTGGATTTCGGCGATTACGCTAACGCCATTCCTAGCCGATCTTCTATTGAAAGAAGAAGACAAGAACACAGATGCAGAAGACGAAGACCCATACAAAGGTTGGTTGTTCGTCGCGTTTGGTGCGTCTCTTAAACTTGCGCTTCGTTTCCGTTGGTTAACGGTAGCAGGCATGGTAGCGCTGTTGGTTGGTGCTGTGGTTGCGTTTGGTAGTGTGAAGCAACAGTTCTTCCCGCCGTCAAACACGCCGATGTTCTACGTTGATATGTGGATGCCAGAAGGCACCGACATTCGCGAGACCATCAAGAAAGCGGAAGAAGTTGAAAGCTACATCCGTACTCAAGACAACATTGATTTTGTATCAGCGTCGATTGGTCAAGGTTTGCAGCGTTTCGCTCTGACTTACCAACCAGAGAAGAGCTACGAAGCCTACGCACAGTTCCAAGTTCGTACTACGGACCGTGAGAACATGTTTGAGCTTCTTCACAAGCTCGACGACAGCCTAGCTAAGACGTTCGACAAGCCAACGTTCCAGTTCAAGTTGATGGAATTCGGCCCGTCGCCAGCGTCTAAGATTGAAGCGCGTATTACTGGCCCAGATCCACAAGTACTACGTGAGCTTGCGGTACAAGTAGAAGATATTCTTCATACTGACCCAGGTGCTCGTAACATCCGTCACGACTGGCGTGAGCGTACTAAAGAGCTAGTACCTGTATTCAACGAATCTAAAGCACGTCGCTTGGGTATCTCGAAAGAAGATCTTTCAAGCACACTGCAAATGGCGTTTGGTGGTAGCACACTTGGCTTCCTTCGCGATGGTACGAACATTCTGCCTATCATGACGCGTTTACCAGAAGCAGAGCGTGTGGATTTTGAATCACTGCAAAACGTGAACATCTGGAGTCCATCGCTACAAAGCTACATTCCAGTTGATCAAGTGATTGATGGTGTGAAACTGGATTGGGATGAGCCATTGATTCAGCGTCGTGACCGTAAACGTACTCTAACGGTACTGGCTGACCACGATGTATTGAGTGATGACACTGCAGCAAGCCTGTTTGCTCGTGTTCAACCAAAAGTGATGGCGCTGCATATCCCAGAAGGTTACGAAATCACGTGGGGTGGTGAGTACGAATCATCGAAAGATGCACAAGAAGGTCTGTTTGGTTCATTGCCAATGGGTTACTTATTGATGTTCATCATTACGATGCTGCTGTTTAACTCACTGAAGAAGCCGTTGGTTATTTGGTTCACTGTGCCGCTGTCTATCATCGGTGTGGCATTTGGTCTTCTGACGACAAACATGCCATTTAGCTTTACCGCGTTCCTTGGTCTATTGAGCTTGAGCGGTATGATCTTGAAGAACGGTATCGTACTTCTTGACCAGATTAACCTAGAGCTAGCATCAGGTAAGGATCCTTACTTAGCGATTGTCGACAGTGCGATTAGCCGTGTTCGACCAGTAAGTATGGCGGCCCTGACCACCATCCTAGGTATGATTCCATTGGTGTTTGATGCGTTCTTCGGATCAATGGCGATTACGATTATGGCAGGCCTTGGTTTTGCGACAGTTTTGACTCTGATTGTTGTACCAGTCATGTTTGCAATTCTGTTTAAGATCAAACCAACCACTGCATAAGGGACTTCCTGACTTTTATTATTGTCAGATTCCTGCCTAGCCCTGGGGGTATTCCTCAGGGCTTTTTTGATCCAAGAGAATTGAGATACGAAATGCGAGAGGAAAGAGTGATATGACCCCAATAAAGTAGACACTCAATATTGGAATTTGAGTGCGATGAAAGTAAAAACTGTCCGAAAACATTCAGAAGGTTTCAAGAAACAAGCTGTACAGCAATCTTTAGATTCTCCTGATACCGTAAAATCAGTGGCGAAGTC